>NZ_QZEG01000044.1:0-26588 GCF_009917605.1 Anaerotruncus sp. 1XD42-93
TTCGTTTACATTGCCGCTATCGCTATTTTGTTGATTTAGCTCAGCCTTCACTATTTTTCAAACAAGCCCTAGACACTCTCTAAAAAAGTTTCATTATAAACCTTTAAGCGTTATAATGAGTAGGATTTACAACCAGATATAAATCAGCAAATGAAAGGAATTATTCCTTTCATTTTAATGAGCACTATATTGGCCTTAATGGACGCCCGTGAAATGAGCAGCCAGTTCCTTTTCAGAAAGCTACTAATCCAGGGAAGAATTCCTGTTTCGTTCGCCCCGTAATGACCTACAATCCTGTTTTACAGGGGAAGGAGGAAAAACAATGTGTAAGAAATGGATGGTGTTAATTGGTATTGTATTGTTGCTGGCCTCTTGTAACTATATACCAGATATTGTACCGCCAGTACAGAAGCCCATCAGCATGGCAACCGAAGAAGAGGCGGTTGAAATTGTCAGGCAGGCATTGGAAAAGGCTATTTTATGCGATCAACTCTATCAAATGAATTTTGAGCCAGACCGCTCCAATATGAAGATTGATGGCATGCTTCCGATTGATTATGAAGCTTCGTCTCTATACGGAGATGTCGACCCCAGACAATTTCAATCAATGGAGGACATCCATCGCTATTTTCTCGACACATTTGAACATTTGACAGCCGATTGCTTGTACCAAGGAATGAAACAGCGAGAAATGCTTTGCAAGGAAATTAATGGAAAAATCTATATCAATCCCAATGGAGCAGGAGCAGCTTTTCCTCCAATCAAATGGCTGGCCGAAACCATTGAGCTGATCGAAGTCACTCCCGAACAGATTACGGCCAGATTGCAGACTTGCTTTTTGGGAATGGATAACGGACTCCAAACCCTTGTTTTAATCCGGGAACAGGGAAAGTGGCTGCTGACCAGCAGTTATCTCCTGCCAGCTTCCGAACAGCAACCACCCTCATTTGATCCTAATGACCTTGAGGCTATGTCTCGGTTGGTTCAACCTCTCTTTCGTGGCGCAAATCTCTATTCTAAAAGTTGGAGCTCTGCACGTGAGCTTTCCCCAGACGATCTGGTGAATTTCTGTGCGGCAAATAACCTACTGAATCTCCCACAAGATTTTGAACAATGCTATCTTCCTGGATTCGACTATCCGCAAGCAGAGCAGGTAGAAGCAGCGCTTCAAAAATATTTTGATATTGACGAGGCATTTCTGCGCAATTCGCAACAGTACGATCCAAAAACGAACACTTACCAATTAATAGGTGGGTTTGGTAGCTTGTGCAGCGGAGTCGCACTTTCTGCAAAACAGGAAGAACAGCTTCTTTTGATTGAGGTAGGAGTTCTTTATGAAATGAACCAGATAACGCCCCTTTCGAACGATCACATTGTCACCAAGGACGGCGTTCTGGTTCCGTTTGGCAGTTTACAAATCGAGATGTTAGGAGACTCTCTGTATCGATTCCACTCTTATTCTCTGAGGGAGCACATTGTTGGATAGACACCTTTTTCAAAAACAGGATCTCGATACAGTTGTATGACCATATCGAGATCCCGTTTTTTATAGTTTATCTGGCAGAAGGATTATAGCCGCCAATAATGCCTGTGTATTTTTCTTTCATACGCGCCCAACTCAAGCCGTAATAGCTGATCGTGTTATCATCCTTCACATTGCAGTCGTAAGCTTTAATACCGCTAGACGACTTTGAAGCAACGATTAAGCCATGCTGCTGATCACCGCCACAAGAAAATGTGACACGAGCGCCTTTTTTTATATTTTTGAATGCGTCCTGAGGAGATACCTCTGAGAAAGAGACTTTTGAGAGGGAGGCTCCCCTCCCATAAGTCGCATCCAACACCATGCGAGCCAAACCAATACAGCTATATCCTGTTCCTTCGGAATTTTGATAAGGGCCCGTCCATATCTTCCCGGCAGGAAGATCGGGAAGCGGATATTTTCCATCCCATGTTGCAGGGGTAACCCATGTTACATAAGCCATTATGCTCCTTCTTTCGTTTTATAATTTGTAAAGGAACCATAGAGATTTCCTCCGCGGCGGATTTCTATTTGTTTCGCCTTACATAAGGTATAAAGAGAAGAAGCAACCGTTTGTAAACTTTTTGAGGACAAAATAAAAATGTATATTCCAGAGTCGCATCAAAAACAAAACAAAATAAAATAAATCCCTTTTAGATAGCGTCGTCAATAAGTAAGGGGCCAAATAGCAATACAAGGGCATTGTAATTTATCCTAATCAGGGTACTAAACACCATCCTCCGACATAGAAAAAAGTGACCTTGCATCTCACGATGCGGGGTCACTTTTTTGTCCTTCGGCCTATCCTTTCCCTGCTTAATACGAGGATTTAGGAACATTTTGCGCAGTATCACCATGTAGTAGGGACTTCGGGGTGACAGTATTACGGGATAAACCAGTTTGCCCCAAGCAAAATAAATTACTTTGCCCTACGACATGGTGATATTCCCAGATTGGGTTTTGGGGGAAATTATAATGGGCTTGAAACCTTTGTAAATAGGGGGTTAAACATTTTCATTTTCCTCAAAAGAACCGTTTGGGGAAGTAAAAAAGCACAGAAAGCCTGTGGCTTTCTGTGCAAATAAAGAATCCTTATACTTTTTTTAATTCAAAAACATCCACCAACTGACGCAATGTATTTGCTTGTTGGAATAGTTTAACGCTAGCAGCCGCACTCTCTTCAGCCATTGCGGAATTTTCCTGAATGATGCCGGAAATCTGATTAACGCCTATCGTCAACTGTTCCAATGTATCTTTTTGGTTCTTCGAGGCCGTACTGATACGTTCCACAAAAACAGCAACATCTTTTGCCCCTTCAACAACATTCACCAGAGATTGTGCTGTTTCATCCGCAATGCTTCTTCCTTTTTTCACTGCTTCAATGGAGGATTCAATCAATGCAGCGGTATCTTTGGCAGCCTCTGAACTTTTGGCAGCTAAATTGCGCACTTCCTCAGCTACAACGGCAAAACCTTTACCTGCCGCCCCAGCCCTCGCGGCTTCTACTGAAGCATTCAGAGCCAAAATATTGGTCTGGAAAGCGATATCCTCAATGGCTTTAATAATCTTTACGATCTCTGTTGAAGTGTTCCGAATATCGTTCATAGCCGAAACCATCTTTTGCATTTCCTGATTACTGGTTTCAATCCATTGGCTGACCCGGGCAACGGTTGTGTTGGCCTCTTCCGCCTCCTGGGCATTGCTAATCACATCATTAGAAAGGCGTTCAATAGAGGCTGCCAGTTCCTCAATCGCTTCCGCTTGTTCTGACGAACCTTGGGATAAAGTTTGCGCCCCGGAGGAAACTGTGTCAGAATTGGAAGTCACTTGGTTTGCCGCTTCGATGATGCTATAAAGGGTGTGATTTAACGAATGGGCAATCCTTTCGATCGACGTTTTAATAGGGCTAAAATCCCCTATGTATTCTTCCGTGATACTGATAGCCATATTATTGTCAGCCATTTCTGAAAGCTGCTTGGAAATATCGTTGATATAGTTATTCAAAGTAATGCTTGTGGCATTAAAACTTTCAGCCAAGCGGCCCAATTCATCATCAGAATCTACCTGAACATGGATTTGCAGATTGCCCGATTCGAGCTTTTCTGCTCCAGCCATTATATTGGCAATCGGTTTCAATGGTTTTTTAATGCTGTAATACATAATGGACAGCAACAAAATTCCTAAAATGCACACAGCCACTGTTAAAAGCGCTGTGTCTTTTACAATCTGGGCATAAAATTCGTTCTGATCAATAGAAAAATACAAGCTCCACAAATTTCCGCTTTCTAGATCAACAGGAACAATAACAGAATAGCCCTGGTTTCCTGTAACAAAATTGTCAAGCTCTGCGTTTAACAAATAAACGCTCTTATCGCCTTTCCCTGACATGCCCGCTTTCATGCTTCTAATCTCGTCTGCAATAGGAGCGATTTGTTCATAACCGCAATCCTTTGCCAATTGGCCAACAGTACTTGTTTGTAAAGTATCCACTAATATGGTATTATCCTCTGACATGCAAACCATGTGGGCCGAAGAATAGCCGGCATTGGTAAAGTTTTGAGATTGCAGGTCATCTAGAGCGACATCACAACCAGCCACCCCTAAAAAATTCCCTGAAACATCATAGACGGGCGCAATTACGCTAATCATCATAATCGGCTTGCCTTGCAATTCATAAACATAAGGCTCCATGACATAAGGCTTGCCAGAGGATTTTATTTCGCGGTAATATTCCTTGTCAAAGTTATCAAAGGCATCCTCATGCTTTTCAAACACAAAGCCTGTTTTTGCTTCGTCAGGGTAGACCACAGCTTCATAGGCGATATCCCTGCCGGTTTCCTGATAGGTTTTTCCTTGGGCGTCAGCGATTGTATTTTGCTCGAAATAGGCAAATGCTGTTGTAAATTTGTCGTTTTGCTGCAAAATACCCACTAACGCGTTATCGATTGCCTGCCGTTGGAACGCTGGCGGCAACGCCGAAATATTCCGCAGAGACCCGGCAAAACCAAGGGTTTGTGAATAAGAGCTCTCGATATTGTTGGAAAGCGTATAGGCATTCTCGTACGCTGTCAGGACTAATTTTTCGTTTGTGACCTTCCTCAAAGATCGGCTGGATAAAAGGGCTGCTATGATGACGCTGAGTCCGAACAAAACAACGATCAGAATCGCCATTTTTATGATAATTTTTCTGGTAATGCTTTGCTGCTTATGTCTTCTTTCTTTTGTGTTTGGTTTACTGGCCATCAAACTTACTCCTTTATCTAATAGTCGGACTGGGAGTTGAAATAAAATACACAATCTTACAGCGCCCAATATCATGGTTCCTGCAATTCTATTTTTTATGATTTTATCCAATCCAGCGCCCAATCTTATCTAGTATAAAAATTCCTTCTCCGATTGTCAATTCATTTTCAAAAAATCTTATAGTTGTTACTTCACCTATTAAGTTGATTTTACCTCCGCTTTTCCAGCCACATCAATACTACTGATTATGTAACATCTAATATACCGGACTCTATCAACTTTTCCTTTTTCAATTTTATGAAAAGGAAATATTTACGCCCAATTTGCCGAAAAACCGAATGTTTGAGTTGAGAATCCACTGAGAAATAAGATAATAAAAGCCAGTACCCATAAATTGGGTGCTGGCCTTATTACAAGCTGATCTGATATATGTCCGAATCCAAGCCAACAAATCCTGTTCGTATTGGAAAGGTTCAGAGGCTCTTCCCCAATACCTCCTGGCAGCAAACCAAGCCCAGACGGAATATGGCATATGGCTTGTCAATTTCCTGCTGTGACAGGGATATTCTGCCCTGTGATAGTATCCGCGCCGGGAGAAAGCAAAAATGCAAATGTTGGGATCACATCTTCCGGTGTCAGCAGGCGTTTGATCGGGCTGGCCTCAATGTTCATCTGCTTGACCAGATCGGGTATCCGGAGAAATTTCGTATCAATCATCGAAGGGGATACAGCGTTAACCGTCACATGCTTGCTGGCATACTCTGCGGACAAGCTCTCCATCAGGCCGGACAGGGCGTGCTTGGTGCAGGTATAGGCGGTGGAAAACGGTTTTGCCGGCTTCCAGACCATCTGGGAGGAAAGCATATAGATGATCTTCCCATACTTCTGTTTGGCCATCAGCGGCGCGAATGCCTGCGATAGAATGACAGCCGAACGGAAGCTAATCCCGATCTCCCTCTCAAACGATTTCCAGTCCGTTTTACCGAATTTTACGTTGATGGAAGAGGAGGAAGACGCAAGATGTATAAAATGCTGCGGGGCCAGGCCGCGTTCCAGCACAGTCTGCGCGAACTGCATGGTGGAAGCCTCGTCCGCGAAATCCGCCTGGATAGGGACAATCTTCTCCTTGAATGTTTCCTGTAGCTCTCCCACTGCATCCACGCTTCTGTTATAGTGGCATACAATTCTGTCGTAATTTCCGGCCACTGCCCGGATCAGGCAGCACCCCACATCGCTGGACGCGCCCGAAACACATAAAACCCTGCTCATTCTGAAACCCCCACCTTCATGACTGCGCGCAGCACCTTGACGCCTTGCGCATCCTCAACAGATACCTTCAGTGTGAGCCGGCGGAACAAATCATGTTTTTCAATGACCTCCGCAATTATGCGGAGGTCATTGCTGCTAGATAGCAGCAGCGGCTTCACGAACTTCAGCTGGACCTCATGGATCAAGCTGCGTTCTCCCGGCAGATACATCCCCGCGACGGTGGAAAGGAAGGATGCGGTGAGCATCCCATAGACCACCCGGTCCGGATGGCCTTTCCGGCGGGCGAACTCTGCATCGGTGTGCAGGGGATTGTGGTCGCCAGTGAGTTCCCGGAACTGTTCCATCTGTTCGGGCGTGACTGCCGCATGAAAACGAATCTTTTGCCCAACCGTAATTTCATCGTAGGTAAAGGTATTCACTTGGCCGCCCTCGCAAGGATGATATCCACCGCTTCCCCGACATTCGCCATGCCGGTGACCTCATTCATGGCAAACTTCATGCCGAATTCCTCTTCCAGTGCGACAATCAGGTTGATGTGCTCGAGGCTGTCCCAGTCCTCGATGTCGTCAGCGGTGGTCTGGTCCTCCACCAGGATGCTTTCATCGTCAAAAACATCCCGGAACACCTTGTTGACCCTCTCGTATGCGGTTTCTCTTGTCATGGCTGTTTCCTCCTTTATCATCAAAGCGCCCGGAAAGAATCGAAGGGATTTTTTCCAAGCCTGCGGCTTTCGCCGCGGGCGGCTGCTTTCCTGGAAATACAGAAGCCTATCCGGGAGATGCAGGGGGCCTTTTCTCCTGCAAAAAGCCCCCTCTTGGCTCTGGACTTTCAGTCAGAGCCAATTCACCCCCTAAATGCGCTTCTCGGGATAGGTCGTTCCGCTTGCGCAGCAAGCGTCCAAAGGCAGGGCCTTTGGCATTCGCGATTTTTTGAAAAAACTGCGTAAAACTTTTGGTTTTTTAAGAACCTGTATTCATAATCAGAGGATGCCGGATGGGCGAGGGATTTTGCTGCCCTGCAAGGCGAAAAAACGCAGACAATCCTTTGTGTATTGCAAGATTTTTCAACGCGCCAGGCCGGCAAAAGACCCGCTCAGACGGTGCCGAATGGTTGTGAATACGGGTTCTAATCAATTTCCTGAACCTATTTTCCTGGCCAAAAGTTTCGTCCACCTTTTCAAAGGTGGCGGGGCCGAGGGGCAGCGCCACCGCCCGCTAAAGGGACTGTTTAATCTGCCGGTAAATACCCTCTGCATCCAGGCCGTTGGCTCGACGAACCTGCCGGGTTTTCCCATAGCCCTCCGCGAACCGGTCCTCCAGACCGATCCGCCGCAGGGGTGTGCCGCCATGTCCCGCAAGAACCTCCGCGACCGCCCCGCCCAAGCCACCTGCTACCGCGTGCCCTTCCACCGTAAACACCTGCTTTTTGCCTGCGGCGGCTTCCAGAATCCCGGCGGTATCCAGCGGCTTGATGGTGGAGACGTCCACCAGCTTGATGCTGTAGCCCTCCTCCCGCAGTTTCAAAACTGCGGGGTGTACCTCTGCCAAAATGGTGCCGGTGGTGAAAACGGTAAAATCTGTCCCTTCGAGCAGCGTGTCATTTCTGCCGATTTGGAATTGATAGCCTTCGTCGTAAAACTCCGGTTCCCCGCTCATGCCCAGCCGCAGATAGACCGGGCCGTCCTGCTCATATGCCGCCCGCACCATATGGGTGAGCTGGTGCGGCGTAGAGGCACAGAGCAGGGTCAGATTGGGGAGCGCGCGCAGGGCCGCGATATCCTCTGTCGAGTGATGCGAGCAGCCCAGTGTACTCCAACAACCTAAACCCATACCCATACCCATGAGCTTTACATTGCGTTTCTGGAAGCATATATCGTCCCGTATGAACTCATAAGCGCGGTAGGCAAGGAAGGCCCCCGTGGTATAAACAAACGGCACCTTGCCCCGCGCAGCCATCCCAGACGCGGCCCCCACTTTATGCTGTTCGGAAATGCCAAAATTAAAGCACCGGTCTGGGAAGTCCCGCGCCATCATCATATCGTAATCGGTCCCGCTGTCCGAAAGGAGGGAGCAGACCCGCAGGTCCTCCTTCATCAGGCCATACAGCGCTGTGATGTACGCCATCTGCATTATGTTTCCCTCCTTACTGCGTCCAGCTCTTCGTCGGTGATCCCAAGTTCCGCTTTGAATACCTTGCGTTCCTTTTTGCCGGGCATCCGCCAATGCCATGCGGGGTTATCCTCCATCAGGGACAGCCCCTTCCCCTTGACCGTTTGCGCAATCAGGCAGTGCGGCCTGCCCGGTTCAAGCTGCCCAGTGAGGGCGGACTGAATTTCCGGGATGCTGTGCCCATCGCAGGTTTTCACCTGCCATCCAAACGCCGAAAACTGTGCGCCAAGCGCGTCCTGTCCCATGATCTTATGGATAAAGTCCATCTTCTGGATGCGGTTATGGTCAACAATGACCGTCAGGTTATCCAGGCCGAACGCAGGCGCAGACATGGCTGCTTCCCAGATCGACCCTTCCTGGCATTCCCCATCCCCAACGATCACATAGACATGGTTGGGCCTGTGGTCGCTCTTGAGCGCCAACGCCATCCCCACGCCGATCGAAAGCCCATGCCCCAGCGAGCCGGTGGAAGCCTCCACCCCCGGACATTCCAGTGTATTCGGTTCCCCGCCCAGCATGGTGTCTGGCTGGCAGAAGGTCCAGAGCGCCTCCTCCGGAAAGTAGCCCGCCCTGCACAGGACGGTATAAAGCGCGAGACTCCCATGTCCTTTGGAGAGGATCAGGAAATCCCGGCCTTCCCATTGCGGGTCCTGCGGGCGGTGGCGCATCACCCCATCTTCCAGATAGAGCGCCGAGAGGATTTCTACCAGGGAAAACGCGGAGGCCAGGTGCCCCACCCCGCCGCTGTAGGCTGCCAGAAAGATATTTTTTCTCAAGGTATTCACTGCTTCCCCTCCTCATTGACCGCAATGTACCGGTTTCGAGGCGTGTAATCCGGGAGGTTGTCCAAAATGTATGTGCGGTTCCCATGTTCGTCCTCACGCTCAAGCGTAAATCCCTGCACCGCATAGAATTCCCGGACCATTGCATTTTTTGCGGTCGGATAGTAGTGCCCCACAACCCGGGTGATCCCGCGCATCCGGCACTGCCGGACCAGCTCGTCCATCATGGCGAATTCCATATCCCGTTTGAGTACCCGGCAGCTCATCAGCCAGAGGGTGATATCGCAGAGACTGCCCTCCGGCTTCTGGAGGATTTCCCCGATCGCAACCGATACCACCCCATTGTCACCGAACCGGTCCACCAGTTTTCCGTACAAGGTGATGTACCGGTCATCCTGCGCGACCGCTTCGATCTCGGCCTGTGTGAACCGCCGGGTAGTCAGGTTGAACTGGTTGGACTTATTGGTAAGCTGGGCGATCCGGGAAAGATACATGGGAGCAAATGCCTGTATTTCGGCCTGCATCCCGAGCGACTGGAGATATTCCCCGTAATCGGCGAACGACACCTCTGCCCGTGACCGGGCGGCGTTCTGCTGATACATCTCGTTGCGGGCAGCGTCGTCACCGGAAAGCTGCGTCACCTCGAAATATCCCATCCGATCGATCGCCCGGATGTAGCGTTCCGGCTGTTCCCCGATCTCAGGGACAGCCGCGTTCGGAATCTGCTGCCGGACGATCTCCCGTTCAGCAGGGTTGTCGTCTACGAATACAAAGCTCTCGGGCAACAGTGAAAGGGTATGTGCAATGTCGATGATATTCTGTGATTTTGGCTCCCAGTTCGCCTTAATCATGATGAAGTCATCCGGCTTGAGGGTCATGTCCGGGCGGTTCAGACCGGCCATCGCATTTTCAGTCTCGTTCTTGCTCACCACATTCAGGATGACGCCCAGCTGTTTATGCGCCTTGATATACTCCTGAAATTCGCTGTAGACCTGGCCCATCGAGGTTTCCTGCCCAACCTGCAAATTTTCCGCACCGTCGTCCCCGACGATCCCGCCCCAGAGGGTATTGTCCAGATCGAGGGCGAATGCCTTCTTGTTTTTCCCGTAAAGGGACTTGATGATATTGGCTACGCTGTGCGCCAGATAAGGGATCGCGGGCAGGGCAAGCGCATATTTATACATGTGCCAGTAGAACGGATCGCTCCACTGTTCCAGGCCGTAGCTGGCGGAAAGGTAGTTGACGTCGTTAATGAAAAAGCTGTCGTTCTCCTGCGAATACTGTGCAAAGCGGAGGTTCAGACGGGTCAGGAAGTGGACCCGCCCGTGAAAATCGGCCGCGTCCCGGTTCCCGAGCAGCCTCCAAAACGGATATTCAAAATTGTTCTGGATCACCGGGCAGGCGTAAACCTGGCGCAGACGGTCCCACATGCCGGAAAATTTAGCAAATTCTGCTTCCAGAAGTGCGTCCACCTCCTCCGCACACTCCGAAAGGAGCGGATACCGGGAGATATTCCGGTTGGAGGTATGTATATAGATGATGTCCGGACGGAACGCTTCCAGCTCCGGGTTGGGGAACATGGCGTCCTGCCAGTACTGCGCATACTCGCTCTCGTAAAAGGTGCAGCGGATGCCGTGATGAAGCAGAAACAGCTCCAGTGCGTCCTTGATGTCGTGGGTCGTCGATCCTCCAAGGATTGCGATGCGTTTGTCAATAAAATCTGCGCCGCTTTCAAGCAGCTCCCTTCGAAGCTTCTTCCGCTTGGAAAGCAGCTCTCCCGAAAATGGAGGGGTGAATTTTTCCTGCATAGAAATTTTCCCTGCCTTTCGATTTATAAAACGATAACATGTCCAACGCTGTATTTTCCGTCGCCCTTGACGGGGACGATCATCAGGCTGTCAAAACCAGCCGCCGCATCTCCATCCGAAAGTTCAATCTGGGTCGAACGGAGATTGTTTTGCTCCGGCTCCTGCCAAACCGTATAGAGCGCATATACGCGCTCGCCCCTGCAAAGCAGGATGTTATAGATGTCGTTTGCGTCCAGGGAGAGGTATAGGGTTTTCCCGTGCTGTACGTCATCGAACCGAACCCTCGCCTTCTGCCCATTCGGGATCTCAATCCCCTCTACGCGGCTTGTCCCGGTCACCTTGGGCGCAGAAACCTCCTCAGCGGAAATCTTCAGCTCAGGCAGGTTGGGAATCCCGCGCGTTGCCGCGAGTGATTGGTCAAAGGTATCGAATGCAACGCTGTCAATTACCTTGTGCGCAAAATTATCGTATACCACGATGTTCAGGCCGCGCGAATTGACCGCATATTCAACGCCATCTACGATGATGGAAGCATGGTTGCTAGACTGATTTCCACCGCTTTGCAGGATAAAAGGTGTCCCGTCTGCGAGTGCCCCGGACGCCTGCAAGGGTTCTGTGCCCTCCGGTTCGCCCACCTGCTCCAACAGCAGGTTTCCATGATCCACCACCCCGAGATAGGCACTGCGATAGCCTCCCGCGGGGGTTGTCCGTAACCCCAGCTTGCGCAGCCGTTCTACAATTTCATTGTTCAGACCCGCTGATGCCTCATCCCGCGCCGCAATCAGGACCGAATACCGGGTCTCGGTGATGCTCTCCAGATACTTCCCCAGCATGACGCCATGATTGACCTTGTTTTCAAGATAATCCTCGTATTCCGACTCGTAGAGTGCTGCGGATTTGTAGTTCGCCTGTTCCCGACGGTCGGGCAGGTTGTACTTCTCTGCTACCACCCCACTGAGCCAGGTCGTGTATTTTTCTGCGCCGTACATAGTGAGATGAGAAATATCTCTCATATCTCCAATCTCGATTCCCATTTCTTCTAAATAGCCCGTTGCATTGATATAATCAAATCCTGCTTTCGTAACCACATCCTGTATGTATCTGTAATACCCTGCATTTCCATCATTGTTAGGCGCTATCACAAAAAGTACTTGACCGTCCAGCTGACTGCAAACGCGCAATACCTTGTTAAGATTTTCCAGCTGCCAGCCATTCAATGTTCTCGGTTCAGCATCCAGCTGTTCTTTCCCTTGCGGCAGGGCAGTCCCCGCGACTGCACGCATCGAATAGCCCAGAAAATCATAATCCGCAGGTTTGAAATCTTTATACCCCAAACTTTTCCATCTGTTATGGAAATAAGCAATCGGGAAGTACCCCCAAAGTTTCTCCTCATCTGTATATTCCTCAAGAATATCCTTCATAGCATCCATTTTGTTTTTGGAAATCCTCAGATTTGTAATCGCTCCTTGTGCCCCTATAAAGTCATTTGAGGTACCTACCAGCCGCTGTGCATCTACGATATATAGTTTTGGATCTTTCTGTCTGGCCTCTTTAATCAAATAGGGCAACGCATCAGGAGCAAGCCGCTCAGACCCCATCATCTGTGATGCCACTCCATTTTCGTGGTATGCTACCACCGGATTCCAATTCCAGCATGTTGAACTTGCTCCCATGTAAACAACATCGACCTCGTCGGCAGGTGCCTCATAAAAATTTTTGAACAAATATTTGTGACTATCGGGTCCGTTTACAAATATTGCATTCACAATATCCCACAAAATAACCAACACCACCAAAAATGCCACCACTTTGATTCCCTGTAAAAACGTGTTGCGTTTCACCCACATCCTTTAAAAGCCTCCATAAATGAAATCTGCCGGATTATAGCCCGGTCCGTAACAGCCCAGAATCAGCACTGAGAAAAACAGAACCAAATAGGCTGCCCATCGGAATAGTAGATTTTGTCTGGCAACCAGCTCCCGGACGCTTCCATATCTATTTTGCAGCATAGAAACGATCAATACTACAATCAGGCCCACTACACAAACGTCAAAATCTTTCCGATCCAGACCCAAGCGAAAGATGGTATCGTCAAACAATACCCATGGATTCCAGTTGGTGAACACTGTCTTCCATGCCCGCAACCCATCGAGGAGGTCTGCCCGTCTGCCAAACGAAACCGAAATGGAGAACAGGCAAAATGAGCGCATCCGCTGAAAAAATACCCAGGACCATGTGTCTGTATTGATCTTCAACAGAGTAATTAGTTTATGGAAAACCGGTTGAAGCAGCAATCCTCCAACGATCATAACGAAAAAGAACAGGCCGCTGCTGAAAATATACTTCCAAGACCCGCCATGCCAAAATCCGACGCAGAACCATGTAATAAACATGCCGATATAAGTGGGGATGTCCCTTGAAGCGGATTTTCCCCACTTCTTTTTGCAGAACTTGCGCACACGGTTCATCCAGCCTGATTTCAAAACCGGATAAAGGACATAATCTTTCAGCCAAAAGCCTAGTGTCATATGCCAACGCCGCCAGATTTCAGAGAGACTTGTCGAACTGAAGGGACGACAAAAGTTTTCTGCAAGCGGTATCCCAAACATTTCTGAAATCCCAATCACAATATCCATGCAACCACTAAAATCAGTGTAGAGCTGTGCGACATAAACAAATGCACCGATTACCACCATGAGTCCGACATAGGTATCCTCCTGCAACGGCAGCGGTTTCGAATCATAAATTGTTGAAACAGCTACCGCTAGACGTTCCGCTATCACCAACTTTTTGAACAACCCCCACAAAAAGCGCTGGATACCAAATTGGACCCGCTTCAGATTCCAGCTGGCATTCCCGAACAGGCTTCCTGCAATATCGTTGTAACGTGAAAATGGGCCAGAAGTGAGCTGGGGAAAATATCCTGCAAACAGGATCATTTTCAACGGATTTTTCTGCGGCGTCTCGATTGTCCCCCAATAAACATCCAATAGATAACCGATCAGAATGAGGGTAAAATAACTGATTCCAAAGGGGGCTACCCATTTCGGAAGTCTTAAACCATAGTCAATACCTGCAATCCTCCCTATGCTATTGATATTGTTAATAAAAAAGGAGAGCTCTTTATATAGGATTAACACTGCCACAACAAAAAACAATGTGAAAAATAGTATCCTCTTTTTTGTCTGTTCTTGCAGATTTTTCTTTAAACACAGTGCTGCCAGCCAGACGGTAAGCACATCCATTACAAAGATGGCGCAAGCTGCAATGTTACGGTATGTATTCAGAAACAGGAAATAGCTTGTCGCTATAAAAAGAACAATCCAACGCCACTTTGGAACACAAATCCAATAAAGTGTAAGGATAACTCCCGTAAATATAAAGAAATGTAAAGATACAATACTCATAAAGAACGATCCCCTCTCACAAGCTATTAAACAAAAGGTTGCCCCTTGTTAGGGATATATCTGACCGGGTATAATCTACAAAAATTTCTGGTGTGGAGAGGAATCGTTCGCAATCAAGTTCTTTTGTCTCTCCTAGTTAAGGAGAGACAAAAAAGTTCGAACTTTTTTGTCTCTCCTAGTTAAGGAGAGACAAAAAAGTTCGAACTTTTTTGTCATTATTGATTCGATTCTTCCTGTCAATGCTCATCCAAGGATGTCTCTTGCATTTTTGGATGCAAGCTCTACCTACCCCTGGCGGAAAGCAAAGAACCTCTGCCCTAAATAATTGAGTCCCGTATATAGGCACATTCCTACCAGCATGGCTGTATTTTCCTGCATTTTGATGCTTTGTCCAACTAAGAGACAGATCGTCAACGGCTTGGCTATTCCATAGGCAATGATATAGCAGGCTCCTACGCTTACAGCAAATTTCCATACCTGATTCCAGGACCACCCTTTATTCTGGAAGGTGAAATACTTGTTGAGAAAGAAACTCACTATGCTTCCTACCACGTAATTGGCCGCTGAGGAAAACCAATAGCCCATCCCTGCTAAGTTATATAGCCCAAACATAATCGCCATGCCCACGATTGTATTAACGATCCCCACCAGAAGAAATTTCCAAAATCTTATGTCAAACAGAGAGCGTAATCTTTTCAATTCTGACCTTCCATTCTATCGGTTTCTTTTACAATATAGATCGGTCTTTTCTTTGCTTCCAAGTAAGTTTTCGATAAGTATTGGCCCAAAATACCGATACAGAAAAGCTGGATTCCCCCAATCAGCAAAATTAGGCAAATTAAGGTTGGAAAACCTGCCACAGGGTCCCCATATAAAACTGTCTTTACCGCAAAATAAACTGCCATCAGGATAGCCGTTATACAAAATAAGATACCAGATAGAGACGCTATTACCAAAGGCATTGTCGAAAAGGCTATGATACCATCAATCGCATACAGAAACAGTTTCCAAAAGGACCATTTGGTTTCACCTGCCACCCGTTCCACATTCACATAATCCAACCATTTTGTGCGGAACCCGATCCAACCAAAAATTCCTTTGGAAAACCGGTTATACTCCCCCATAGACAAAACCGCATCCACTACCTGGCGGGTCATCATCCGGAAATCACGCGCCCCATCCATAATCTCTGCCTTTGAGATTTTATTGATGAGTTTATAGAAACTTTTCGCAAAAAAGGAGCGAATGGGCGGTTCCCCTTTTCGGGTGGTGCGGCGGGTTGCTACACAATCTATCTGATTGTCATTTTGCAGGATAAAGAGCATGTCCTTCAGCAGCTCCGGCGGATCCTGCAGGTCAGCATCCATTACCGCGATATAGTCCCCTGCCGCAGCTTTTAATCCTGCATAAAGTGCTGCTTCCTTTCCAAAATTTCTTGAAAAAGAAAGATAATGCACCCGCCCATCCAAAAGCTTTAACTCTTTGCAGATTTCCAATGTCCGATCTCTTGAGCCGTCATCAACAAAGATCAGCTCAAATTGAGAATCCTGCATTTGATCTGCTATTTTACAAATCTCTTTGTAAAAAAACGGGAGCGCTTTTTCTTCATTATAGCAGGGCACTACAAGAGATACTGTGTTCAATTATTCCACCTCCCGCCTATCGTCATCCCAGACTGTAATCCAGATATTCTCAATCTGTATCTGCGAATCTGACCTGTTTTGAATCAATACCTCCAGGTTTGGGATATCTTCCACTGCATTCAATTCAAACTCTATTCTCTCATTACTTTGCTTCAGATTATAGATATCTATTGGTGTGGAGCCATTATTGTAATGGCAAAAGACATTTGCGCTTTGCAGCCCTTTTCCAAGGACAGTTACCTTGTAGATGCCTTTTGGTGCAGCTACATAAGGGCCATAAGAAAGCCCTCCTGGTTCCAGATATCGGATTCCGTCCTTGTCCTCGCCATCACCTTTCATATACTTCTTATCCTGAAAGGTAACATCTATAAACAGAAGATCACGGACCTCCTGTTCTGTCATTTTTTGAGCGTTTAATTCACCAGTATACCCTATAAAAATATCATCCGCATGATACAGATTCCCTTTAAAACGCGCGGCCCGCAATCGTTCCTCTTTCTGTGTGAACAGATACAGATTATCATCCCTTGGATTGCTCCATGCTTCGTTTAAAGTCTCTTGGATCGTTCCATTTTTTATGCCCCTGGCAAAATAAAAATCTCCAATGTCTATCTGATGATTCGACGCCAGTTCCGTGATCGAGTAGAGAAGCGCTTGATCCCCGGGCTTGGTAAAAATAAAATGTTCTATCTTCTCTTCTTTCATCGCCTCTTCCCAAAAGGGGTCGCTCAGCATGCTTTGATATTGGACCTCTGTTGCAAAACGGTTATGGATACTTTTGAACCTGTCGCTCAGATCTATCACCTGTAATAAAATGCAGAACGCCAGTATCAATAGTTTCAAATCAATCCGTCTCCCCAGTTTCTCAGGCTGGTTGGCAGGCAGCGTACTGCATCGGTCCACAAAAACCCGATCCCCACAGATTGCAAACAGGACAAGAAAATATACCGCAGGCCAGACCAATCTGCCCGAAGCTCTGAAAATACTCCAAATTTTTTCTATTGCAGCGGGAATCGGAACCTTGGCCAACAGATGCTCTCCAAAAGAAATCGTCGGGGAAACCGCCGCCATCAAAGACAGTAGTACAATTAAAGTGTACGCGATCTTTTCAATCTGCCCAGCTGCCATCTCTTTATTGAGCTTGACAGATGAGAAATGAATCTCACTGACTGCATGGAGCAGCGTTACAAAAAGCAGAAACAGAACTCCTAAGCCTAAATACGCAAATCCTTCATATTGTCCCGTTGTATAAGTTTTTAAATCTTTTAAAAAGATTGACCATCCCATTGGATTAAAGAAGCTATTAAGATTAAAGCTGTAATGCCCTAATCCACCAGCAGACGCATGCGAAGCAAATCCACCCAGCAGATAAACTGTGATAATCCCCATCGACAGGAATGAAAACAAGGGAAGCAGGCTTTCAAAAATTTTTTTGGATTTTACCATGCTGACCAAAAGAAAACCGCACAAAACCATTCCGACTATTGGCATAAAATAGAGATGTATCGAGCTGCAAAGAATTCCTAACAGCCCATATATTAGAACTGCATTTTTACTTTTATAAAATTTTTCTTCATAATATACGATGGGATAAATAGCCAGCAAAATCAGCCAATGAGCCGCCAAAGCTGTATGGGCAAACATTCTCCAAATATGGATAGGGCTTAAAATAAAAAAAGCTGTTCCCAACAAGATAAACGACTTCTTCCGCAAAAATTTTTGCAGAATTTTCGCGGACAGCATTCCCTGCAAAATAAAGCAGAAGATCCCCCAGAATCCAAAATACTGAAAATCATTTGGAAGTATTGGAGAAATTAGTTTAAAGAAAACTGCAAAAACAGGGATCGAATCTGTAAATATAACCGAAGTGTAGTACGGATACGCAAGTTGATCTGTTAAACCAATAGGGAATGTCCAATCTCCATTCCGATACATCTTCCATCCCAGATAATGCTGTGACAGATCTCCCCCGCTCATCAGCCAATCTGTATAACAAGGATTTAATATTTTCGTTCCATATATTGTTATAAAGACAAATGCTCCTATGGCCCCTGCTATCAGTACTGTCATATTTTTGATCAGCCACTCTTTAAACTTTACCATCTTCTTTTTCCTTTCAGTTTCTTACTCTCTTCGATCAAAAAGGATACGTTCCATTCAAGATCAGAAAGATTCATAGCTCTGAATTTAGAATCAGAGCTATGAATAGAACGGGCCCGTTCTATTTGTTCAACCATTCTGACCTATAGAATTTTAAAAAACCTCTCACTTCTATCTATTTTCGTAAAAATAGATTGACGAAAAGCGTAATGCTAACTCACGGTTGTCTGTACTCTCATGACGGCTTGCCGGAGAAACAGCATTTGGGTACTCCAAATCCAGTACCAGTTGTCCATTTTTGACGCACCCTTCCGGGATTGTAAATTTAACTGGTTCCTCCACAGAAGTGATCTCCGCATCATAAAGGATTTGTCCGTTAGAACGAACAATCAGCTTTTGTGGCCCTGCATAGATATCCTTTAATTCAAATTCTCCCATTAAAGCGCCAGAAAAATCGCCCATAGCCAAAATGATTTGGCCAGCTTTTCCAGAGGACCATGCGGAATCCGTTTCAATATAGGAAACCCCTGAGGAGAAATATCTTGTTCCGTTACTTTCTTCTGTGAAAACGATTTTATCCCCAATGGAATAATTCCGAGAAAGTATTTCCGACTCCTTATCTGTTACCTGTTTTTCACCGATCACCATAGACTCAAAGGCCAATCCAAGTATTCTAGTATCATCCGCGCCAGGAGATGCTGCATCAGGCAGTTCCAAACGAATCAGCAATTCATCCTTCCCAGCCATTTCTTTTGGAATTGTAAAATTAAGATGATCCGCACAAACTAAGTAGTTGTTTAAAAATTGGTCATTGATATAAATCCCTACCCGCTGACTTCCCTTCAAAACTGACAGCAACGAGATTGACACAAAAATATCTTTTTGAGCTGTCTCGTCAAGCGGGATCGACAAAATTACTTCATGTCCATCTGTCCATGTATGGCTTGCTTCCGGTCGGCTGAATCCTTTGACTGCATACTGAAGCCCTGTTGCCTGAGCATCAAAGTACAGCGTGTTACCCAAACGATATTTCTCAGGCTCCTTATTCACAAACACTGAAAATGTTTTTCCTGTTTCATGCACATTATTAGGATCGGAAGCCTCTCCCTGAATTACATATTCAACCGCAACACCGTCATCTGAATGTATGTAAAAGAAGCGCTCTTTGTTGTCCTCATACGTTAAGTCAAAGATGCTTTTCCCAAAATCCGTGCTTTTTTGAAGAAAAGATAGAAGTGTCGGATGTAAATTTGTATAAGAAACTGGAATGTCGCTTCTTGTAAATGTCTTTGTTTCTTGCCCTCTTTTCACCAAAAGCAGAGGATTCTGCGTGTAATTTAAGCTTCCATGATCCGCCAAAATAACAATATTGGCGCTGTCATAAATGTCCAACTGCTTCATCTTGTCAAAATAAGTCTCCAAGATATGCATGACCCCCATCTGCTGTTCTTCCAATGAGGTTTCCGTTTTACTCCTTTGTGCTTTCGCATCTAAGGTGCAGGGGCCATGAGCTCCAAATAGATGATAGAGACGGTATACATTCGTATCGTCTTGTAATGTGATTCCATTTTGGGTTAAATCCCTATAAAAAAGGGCATCATCTATCAAATAAGTGGATTCCTCACTTCCTGTATTGTCTGCCGCCGCGTTAAAATCGCCAGTATACATCCAGACATTTTTCTTCAATTCATGCGGCAGATACCGGCATGCAGTCAAACGGTATAAATAATAGGCTAAAACCGGATAAGATCTTATTTGTTTTCTGCCAGAACGCATATTCATGATTAAATCACTCATACTTGGAGATATAAACTGGCTATCTGTGTAAACACCAATATTATATCCGGCGCTATGCAGGGCACGATACAAATCCGTAGATTGATAGGCATTTTCCAAATACTGTGGATAGCTGTCCTCATTAGTGTAGTATTTACCTGTCAAAATTTGCGGCATTGCCAAGATCGTGCGTGTTGCTCCCCCAACAGTATTTGGGTAAAAGGTGAAATCGCTCCAAAGCGTTTCCTTATATTCCGGATGCTGCTCTATAAAATCTGAAAAATACTGGCTGTCATACGCATCCAAGACGAACACCAACGTATTTTCATTTTTGGATAATTGGAAGCGGCCCAAATTTGTTAACTGAAAGTCCCTGTTGGGTTTAGCGTCAAAATCGATATCAATTATAAAGAAAAGCGTGCAAAGGGTCACGATCTGCGTACCCAAAATGACAAGTGCGATGTAATTACGCGTAGGTCTCCAAAACCGGGGAGCAAATTTATACAGCAGAAAAGGTAGCACAAGCAAAATGAGCCAGAAGATGGTATTCCAGATGCCTACTCCGCTATACTGTTCCCAGTTAATCTTTCCGTCCAATGTTCCATAATCTGTAGGAACAAAATTTCCTTGGATATAGAGGGCCAAGGAAAGCCCCCAGAGGGCACAGCAATAAAATCCCCGCATCTTCCCTTTCAGAAACAGTCCTATTGCAATAATGACAGTGCCAGAAATAAGTGCGGCGAGAGCACAGACCCACCAAATATCTCCAAAAGAAAAGAATACCTCAGATACATTTGTGAGATAGATCTGAAACGGACCAAATATGCAAAAAGTAAATACCAACAGCGTGGATGAAATTATCACACCTAGTTTACTTGCCTTACTCGTTTCCATGTATGTTCACTCCCTTTTTCTTCTTAATCCACAGAACCCAACTGCTGTAACTCAGCCTCAGTCCACTTCATGGATTATAGCTGCGTCTAGAGTCCACATTCCGAGCGACAGCTCCCCCTGTTGGCTTAAAGCGCTTACGATCCCGTCCCAGTAAGGCTGTTCATGTCAGGCATACTGATATGCCTTCTCGAACACACCCACAATAAAAAGTAAGCGTCAACAACAATAGCGATAATAAGCATGAGTTATACTCTACGGTTTTTCACTTTGCGAATATGGTTTTCATAAACTGTCCCCATTCCTTACTAAACTACCTTGAGTAATAGCCGTTTGTATTTTTCTCTGTCAAACAATTCTTTATAATATTTTTGTATTTGTCCTGCCTTTTCACGATAAAACTGTTCATCAGATAATAAATGATTTATTGCTTTTGCAAATTCTTCTGCATCATCAGTCACAATGCATCCTGTAAGCAATTTATCTGGGAATCCGTCTATACCACGTTCATTGCACACGATCGGTATTCCATAGGCCATCGCCTCAACGACTTTTGTCTTCATACCGGTTCCTTTAAACATAGGACAAATAGCAATTTTTACATCATCGAACAAAGCCTTTAAATCCGGTGCAAATGGAATTATAGTAACAGAACTCGGCACTCTCTGTATTTTTTTAGTGACCGATCCAACGAAAACTGCTTTTATATCCTGGTTCAACATAGGGTATACCTTGTCAATAAACCATTGCAATCCCTCTACATTAAAAGGATTATCAAATCCAACAAAAGCAACATCATATTTTCGATCTCTCACGGGCGTAATAACAGGATTAGCTTTTACAGGTATAATGTACGGTAAGAAGCCGATCGGGCGGCTAAGCAGTTTCTCATACATGATTTTTTCATCATATGATATACATAAAATCTCATCAAAAAATTTTAATTTCGATAGCTCCTCATCCATAAGCTGTCCTAGCCTTGTTTTATCTACATCCCAAGATGATTGTTGCAGGAACATACTATCTAGCATAAAATAAATCCTTTTCGCTTTTATATCTGCATCAACAAATAAATTTGCCAAAAAGCTGTAAAAAACCCCTATGACGACATAATGGTGCTGTTGAATAGCCTCTTCAAATAAAAGATGCATCCCCGGATGAGTCCAATCCTGCAAAAATTTATTCTGGCTAAAATGGCATCTCCGAGCACTTTCTTCTTTATATCCTTTAGAAAAATCATAGAGATAAAGATTGCGGATTAGTCCCTCTTTATTTTCCTCCTGATAATCTATAAAAGTCGACTCTGGAGTGAAATTCTCAAAAGAAAACAAATCTACCGCATAACCAAATTCCTTTAGTAATCTTATAAGAGACAGGACATAATTATTGTTGCCTTGCCCTCCGCGCAGCAAATTGTTGGGATAAACCAACAAGACCGCTTTTTCAACATCCTGAGCGCTGGTTCCTTCTTTATCGATCGGTTCCGCATATTTTACCGTTTGATAGAATCCTGTA
The DNA here is from genome assembly GCF_009917605.1 of Anaerotruncus sp. 1XD42-93. NCBI lineage: Bacteria > Bacillati > Bacillota > Clostridia > Eubacteriales > Oscillospiraceae > Anaerotruncus > Anaerotruncus sp. 1XD42-93. The sequence continues at coordinate 22,125 of NZ_QZEG01000044.1, forward strand.
CTAGGTTCTGCATCTATAATTTCTCCGGAAGGTAAGATTTCTTTATACCAATCTGCATCAGCTAACATTTTGTTCGCTATGGAACACGCACTTTCGTTCCAGGTTGCGCTTTTAATCTTACGGGAATCCGGTATCAGGCCATTATCAGAATCCTGGGAAAAATGCAATAAAATCTTTTGCAACCCCGTTGGATAGCTACGGTCAAAATAGAGCGCGTATTCCCCTGCTACTTCATGGAATACCGGAATATCACTACATATCACAGGCAAACCATAAGCGCCTGCTTCGATCAAAGGTAATCCAAATCCTTCGCCTGCCGATGCCTGAATCAATGCCGCAGCATGCTGATAAGCGTAACTTAAAACAGCATCAGAAGCTGCTTCAATAAACAATAATTTGTTTCCGCTCTCCGCATGATTTTTCATTCCCTCAACCAAGCTCTGCATATTCCATCCGATATGCCCAATGACGCATAGCTTCCCTGCGAAATCTTTATCCCACAATTCCTCAAAGACTTTTAAAACAATCTCATAACCCTTTCGCGGTTCGACCGTTCCTACCATCAAAAAGGTTTGTCCATCAAAAAAAGTTTTTACTTCCGATGCTATATTATGCTGTGCTTCTTTTACGAGTACATTATCCACCCCATTATGAAAAAAGCCGATTTTAAAATATTTCTCTGAAGCCATGTTTTGGCGTTTCTTGCAATATTCAATCCAGCTATCTGCCGCTGATTTAGAAACTGCCAAAATGCCATCATAATCCGTCAGAATCTCTTCGATATATCCAGGGAATGCTTCTACTGTATTTTTCCGGAAATATTGAGGCATATTAACTGGTAAAATATCGTGAATAACCGCATAGGTTTTCACACCAGCGGCCTGCAGTTGCCCCACGCGCGGATAGTTGCGTGGAATTTGGATTCCTCTCAACTGCAATTCCGGCATAAAATAAATATCTCCGGAAGTAATCTCAACAATATCCTTCTTTATCTCATAGGTATCCATATCGACGGCTCGGAAAACCAGTTTTTTTCCCACAGTATCTTTACTGACTGCCATGACATCTGCCATACGGCTTAACTCATCATACAAGCGCAAACAAACACGCCCGATCCCGGTTACATAATTATTTTTTGCCCAATCACGCACAACGGTAACGTCAAATAAAATTCTTTTACCAATCGGATAAGCGGGAATAAATCCACCGTTTTCCAGCGCAAGCAATTCCTCCGCTACGCGCTGACAAACTGTAGATGTAAATTCAACATTCCAATTGCTATGTTCCTGTGCAATTGCCGCAAGTTCAAAATCTTTTACAAAATAATCTTTATGAATCTTCGTCGGTACAAAGCCTCGATTTAATGCTTTTATGGTTTCCAAAGTCTTTTCCGCTACATTTTTCCACGAAAATTCTCTGGCATGAGCAATCGCTTTTTGCGCTTGCACTTTCATTTCCTCCGGCGCATCTAAAATATGCTTCATGGCCAAATAGATTTCTTGAACTCTTTCGGGATGGACTAATATTGCATAGCCCTCGGCAATCTCTTTCAACGAACTGCTGTTTGATGTAATAACTGGCGTACCGCAGGCCATAGCCTCCACAACTGGCAAACCAAATCCTTCGTACAAGGATGGAAAAACCAGCGCTTTTGCTTGGCAATACAGGGCCATCAATTCATCATCTGACACATAACCTGTAAATATGACGCTATCAGCAATATTACACTGATCTGCCACATCCATGTAATGCTGAATCGTGTCCTGACTTGCTTTTCCAACAACGACTAAATTGACATTGTTATGCTTTTTTCTATCCAATTTTGAGAACGCAACGATGATATTTTCAATGTTTTTCTTAAAATCAATTCCGCCAGCAAAAAGGAAATATCCCTGATATTTATCTGCAGGTGATCTGGGCGGTATATAGTTCTCTCTATCGAAATGCAAATATCTATTGTCAATACCTGTGTAGATTACTGTTATCTTTTCTTCTTTTATATTACAATACTCAACAATATCTTTTTTTGTTGCGTTTGAAATCGCCAAGAGCGCATCCATCTTTTTCAGGAAATCTAAGCTATCCATATAATCCTTTTTATACACTGGATCGTATAGACACTGCTCTGGAAACAACAATGGAATCATATCGTAAACGATGCCTACTGTCCGGACCGAATCAAACCATTCCGCCTTAAACATATTGCCATATTCATTTACACTGGGGAAAAACATAATATCGATTTGGCTGTTATGTAAAAAGTCTTGAACCTGCGCCTTTCTTACGTTATCTAACTCAGGTATACGATATAAATTCCGTTCCCCGCAATCAGCAATCATCGGTCCGGCATAGTACGAATGGACAAAGCAGCGTCCATTCGTGGGCAGATCATGCGGGAATCTGCCATATACATTTAAAAAATGGTACTCGTTCTCTTTATCTAGGGCCAGCAGTTCTTCCAGCAAATTTTTCACATAAGTACCAATCCCTCTAAATCTAGACCCTGTATAAAATGGCCTTAAATCAAAACCAATCCTCACAAAACATCGTCCTCTCTTCCCCAGAAATTTTTTGCGTCAAGAGCTGTTTAAAAAATCCCAATGGTCTCCTTTTCTCTATTTCTAAAGGGGTCCTTTTTTCAATCTATTTTGCTTCGACCAACTTGGCTATCAAAATAGAATCAAATCGCAAGTTTTCCCTTCAAATTCATCCCAAACGGCCCGCAGCTCGCCGACCGGCCGCAATACATCCCCATCCGAAGCAACCTTCTGGCAAACAATAAACTGTTCAAAATATTGTTCCAGTATACCGATCATTGTCTCATATTTTTGTTGATCCATATAAATATCCTGATTAAACTCGAGGCATAGAGGGATTCTATGTTCCTGATAAAGTTTCGCTGCTCCAGTTAAAACTTCCGGCTCATGACCTTCTACATCCAACCAGATATATTTAATTTCACTGGCATCGATATTGTGTTCTTCAAGATACCGATCCAGTGTCGTCGTTTCAACGGTTTCATCTCCGTCCTCACCTTCCGTCAGCCTACAGTTTCCCCAATTCTGCTGGTTGATAACCATTTTTGCATTTGTAAGCGATTTATCGGATAGAGCTATTTTTTCAACCGTAATATCTTTTGCTCCGTTAAAAGCACTGTTAGCAGAAAAAAGTTTGGCCAATTCTGCCAAAGGTTCAAAAGCAATAAAACGGAAATCCGGTTTTAACTTCAGTTTGCAATAAATCGATGTGGTGCCGATATTTCCTCCAATGTCCAAAAAAATTCCGGCAGTAGCTGGCTTGTCTTTGTAAAAATAACAGTCAACGATCCTTATAAAATTTTTGATGTCATCTTCTGCCCAATTTTTTTCATCGGAAAGCATTCCCGCAGGTATAATTACATCATTCTTGTCAAAGAAATAGGTGAGATCGTCTACACATACACTATGATATGGCATACCGCTGAGTTGATCTTCAAAATCATCTTTCTTAGCCAGCTGGTATTCAGTAGATTTCAAAATATCTTTCCGCAATTCACGCCAATCTCTCAAGTTATTAGAAACCAACTGATTGTTTTCTGGTTCCCTGTTTAACAGATATCTATAAGCATATATAATAGATTGCTGCTTGCTGTCCAGCTTGGTATCTTCCCTCAAATCTTGTAGCCACTTATTACACTGCCAAATCTGTTTCTGAAACTCACCCATCTGTTGTTGAGATGCATAAAGCTGTTGTTTGATATAGGTATCCGTCTGTTCATTTATACGGCGCTGTTCTTGATCAAATAGCTGCAGCTGCTCTTCCATCTTTTGCTTTTGTTCCCTCAGCAATACTTGTGCAGCGTTCATATCTTCCGTCTGCTTTTTTAGCAATGCCTGCATATTCTCTATCTCTTCATTTTGCCTTTTTAAGAATGTCTGTACATCATCCATATCTTCACTTTGTTTTCCTAATATGGCAGCCATATCAGACATTGTATTTTTCATTGCTACGTTATTATTTTGCTGTTCTTCCTGTTGGTTTTCCACGCTCTCCAAACGCTTCCCTAAAACATCCAAAGTCCGAATCATCTGCCCTGTGAGTTCCAACAATTTTGATTCAAATGTATATAACAGCGCAGAGAACTGTTCAAAGATGTAAAAAGTTCCTTTACGAAACAAACGCTTAAAAGCGATTACTGCTTTCCCCAATAAGCCCTTACGATGGGTATTCGGAATCGCTACAAAATCTCTTGTAAAATGTAATGTTACCTCATATTGTTTTCCCCATAAATCTTGAATATCTACTTTGTTGTCTCCGCTCTCTTCTGCTTTATTTTTGTTCTGCTGCTCGTTGTAAAAAAACAATAATTTTCTCTTTATATCATCAATTTTCATCATAACAACCGCCCTTTTTCTAGGGCTTGTTTGAAAAATAAATATTGCACAAACCAAATAAAAGTGCGAAAATAGAGCCATGAAGCGATAT
>NZ_QZEG01000045.1:0-26446 GCF_009917605.1 Anaerotruncus sp. 1XD42-93
TTTGTTACCCCCCGCCGAAAAACTACAAAATTTCTTCGGCGTTTTCTTACAATTTCAAATTGGCGTTGACACACCAGCACAGCGCCCGCTATGCCGATGCACAGGTCAAAGGGGTGGAAGCTGGGCAGGCCGTTAGCGAACGCCGCCGCCAGGCTGTCCATGAAGTGGAGCATCTTTTGGGAGTCGTCCGCCCCCGCCGCCAATCGCCACGCCTCACCCATCTTGCCGAACAGCCACACGAACAGCAGATAGGGCAGGTTGGTGATTATCAGCTTTTTCAGGTCAGGCTTCACCGCTCCATCCCCCTTTCCCTGATCTTCTCCTTGGCCCTCTGGACATTCCGGCCAGCGGCTTCCCGCAGGACAGACAGCGCCTTGCGGATGGGGGGCTTGGCCTCCCGTGACAGCTTCCTGGCGGTGAACTCCTTGAAAGTCTGTTCCAGATTGTCGGCGTCCCGGCTCTTGAAGATCACGATGTAGTGGGGCGGCTGGGTGGTCTTGTCCTTCCGCAAGGCGAAGTCCACGCCGTATTTCTTGGCGCAGGGCTTGAAAGCGGCGATATTGGCGTCGGTGATCTCGATGTTGGACAGCGCCGCCCCGTGCTGCTTTAACTGCTTTAGGCTCTGCTGGCCCTGATGGAGCTTGGGGCCGTGCTTCTGGGCCTCCAAAAACTTTTTCAGGGCCATTTGCAGCACTTGGGCCGTCAGCTTCCCGGTTTTCATGGATAACGCGATGGTCTTTTGAGTGACTTCCTCCTGCAAGCGTCATACCTCCTTTGCCAGAAGTCGGGGATAAAAACTAAGGCGGCACTACCAGCCGCCGCAGGTAAATCCGCATCAGATACGCACCCGCAGGCCGTTCAGGTCGTCGGCACGGATGCCGACGAGATACCAGTCGGCGGCATACTCTATGCGGGTGGGCTTCCACCGCCCGCCCACCATCTCGTCGTCGCAAAGTCCGCTCAACTCCGTTTCCGCCTGCGGCGAAAACTGCGTTCGCTCCCTTGCTCCTCCTCTCCCCACAAAATCTTCGATTTTGCGGGGGCCCCCATTAGCACTGTCCACAGTGCAAGCCGCCGTAGTAGTCGGCCAGGTCAAAGCGGATGTCGTAGCGGTCTGTCCGCTCGTCAAAAATCAATGCGCCCTGTTTCATAGTCGGGGCCTCCTTTGTCAGATTTTACCCTCCGCCATATCATGGGCGACGAGGGCGGTGTAGTAGCTTCCCATCGTGCTGGGGGCGTTGAACAGCACCGCCAGCAGGTATTTCTTGATGTTGCGGATTTTCGTGGTGTTCTCCCGCATACAGTCCATGACGAACTCAATATGGCCGCTGTTCAGTTTCAGCAGCTTGGCCTTTACCAGCTCGGCGGGGTAGTCATCACCGGCAACACGGATAGTCTTACGGGCCGTGCAGACGGTTTCTACCAGCAATTCTACGATGCCGTCTAATTCCTCCCGGTCGATCTTGGGGTGGCGCAGGAGGTGGTCGTACTCGATATTCTCCTTGATGATCTCCCGATAAATCTCAACGGCGCTCTGCGTGGCCGCTTCCGTTCCCTTCCTTTCCAGCGGCGAAGCCGTAGCAGTCCCAGCCGTTTCAGTGGGAGGGGGTGAAAGGGAGGGAAAGGAATGGGTAATTGATGGGTCAGTAATAGCTTGGTCTTTAGTTACTCTATCTTTATTTAATTGCGTTGGATTTTCCGACGTCGGTTTTCCCGTTGTCGGGTTTTCCGACGACGGTTTATCCAACGACGGCGGCAAAGAAACAGGCTGTTCGTGGATGATGTACTCGTTGCTGCTGAACTTGCCGCCCTCGTCCGTAGTCTGGTGGCGCTCGATGTACCCGGCCCGCTCCAATTCGTTGACGGCGGAACGAATAGCGTCCTTGCTCTCCCGGTTGATATAGCACAGGCCGGACAGGGTGTAATCCCAATCTTCCGGGAGGCTAAGTATCTGCGACAGCAGGCCCTTGGCTTTCAGGGACAGGGATTTGTCCCGCAGGTGGTAGTTGGACATCACCGTGTACCCCTTGTTCCTCTCCACGCGGAATACTGGCATGGTTCTCCGCTCCTTTCGGTGTCTGGACATGAAAAAACGCCGCAGACTTTTTTCAAAATCTGCGGCGTTTGCCTGTCCATACGCTATTCAGTTTTTGTGTTCCCACACTCCATATCAATGACGACTGAAACGGTGATATAGTCCTCAATGCGCTTATTGCGGAGTTTATCGCCCTCGGCGTCAAACACCACATGACGGGCAAAGTATTGGAAACACAGGATTTCTACGAGTTTTCTCTTTGTAGCAACACAATAGTCTCCACATGGTTGGTATGTGGGAACATATCAACCGGCTGAATCCGGAGTACCCGATAGCCCTGCCTGGTGAGGAATTCGAGATCACGCCGCTGGGTTTCGGGATTACAGGAGATATAGACCACTTTTTCAGGCGAAAGTGAGACAATCGAAGAAAGAAACGCTTCATCACTGCCGGCGCGGGGCGGGTCCATTAGCACCACGTCAGCCTTTTCCCCTGCCTGTGCCATTCCGGACATAAACGTCCCCGCATCCGCGTGAAAAAAGCGGGTATTGCGGATCTGGTTGCGTTTGGCGTTTGAAATCGCGTCCCGTACTGCATCCCGATTGGATTCGACCCCGATCACCTGCCCCGCCTTCCGGCTGGCGATCAACCCGATCGTACCGATCCCGCAATAGGCGTCGATCACCGTTTCCCGCCCGGTCAGACCGGCAAATGCGATTGCCTGTCCATAAAGCAGCTCGGTCTGCACCGGGTTGATCTGGTAAAACGATTTCGCTGAAATTCGGAAGATACAGCCACAAAGGGTATCTTCAATAAAACCCGGTCCGAAGAGCACCCGTTCGGATTCCCCCAACACCATGCTGGTGCGCATCGGGTTAATGTTCAGCAGGATGGTGGTTATCTCCGGATGCCGGCTGCGCAGCGTCTCGATGAACCGTTTTTTTGCCGGAAAGATAGGGTTAGCCGCCACAAACACCACCATCACCTGTCCGCTTGCGAATCCCCGCTTGACCAGCAGGTGGCGCAGCCACCCCGTACCGGTGTGTTCATTGTAGGGCTGCATCCGGAAGGGTTTCATCAGTTCCCGCACCGTGACGATGATCGCGTCCGCTGTCTCATCCTCGATCATGCAGTGGTCAACCGGGACGATCCGGTGGGTGCTCGACTGGTACACCCCAGAGATGATTTTTTTATCCCGGGTCTGCCCAAACGCTGCCTGTACCTTATTCCGATAATGGTACGGATGTTTCATCCCCAGAATCGGCTCGACCTTTCCAAATTTTCCGAGCAGGCGTTCAGTCTGGTTCTGCTTCCAGACAAGCTGCTGCGGATAGGAAAGATTTTGCAGCTGGCATCCGCCGCATTTGCGGTAGAGCGGGCAAGGGTCCGGATTGCGCTCCGGCCGTCGATTGGCGGGCCTGGTTGCCTTATATTGTTCCATCCTCATGTTCCTTTCCCTGTTGCGATGGGCTTTATCGCTGTCTCACCGGACAATCTGGTAGCCAGCCTGTTCCAGCGTGGATAATGCGTTTTCATAGTCCTCCTGTCTGGTCAGGATGTAGTCGGTATTGTAGGTCGAAACCGCAAAAATCCCGATCTGATGTGCTGCCAGAACCGCAGAAATTCCCGCAAGGACGCCCACCAGCGAGAACTCCAGAACCCCTTCAATACGGAACATGCCCCAGCCATCCGCCCTTGCAAGCGTACACGCAGGCACTTTTTCGGTCGGACAGACCAAAGAAAGCTCCTCATCTGTTTTCCCGACAAAACAGAAGGCATCTTGAAAGTCGACCTCCGAGAGGTCCGGAATCCGGCACACCGAAAATTCCCGCTCAATCCGTTTCAGTTTCATTGGTTCTCCCTTCTCCGCCGGCCATCAGCGGGAAACCATCAGCCGCTTGAATGCGGCTTCCAGCCCGGTCATCGTAAGGGTGTACATCGGAAACTCCCGGCTGATGATGTCGTAGCTTTTCCGCCAGTAGGAGCCGGGTGGATACCGCATCGGACGCGGAGTAATCCAGACCATCTTCTCGAACTTTTTCCGGAATCTGCGCAGCCAGTCGATCCCGCGCACACTGTCCGGGTTCCCATAGTCGTAATAGCTGGAACCGGTCAACTCATAAGGGTCCATCATCGCGTCTCCGAGGACAATCACCTTGTAGTCCTCTCCCAACGTCCGGAGCACCCATTCGGTATCCACATTCGCCCGATAGCTGCATGACGGAGTGGTGTAAAGCTTGGAGTAGATGCAGTTATGGAAGTAGTAGATTTTAAGGTCTTTGAAATGGCTTGAATCGGAGACCGCCTGAAACAGCGCGGCACACAGCCTGCGATGCTGGTCCATCGAACCGCCCGAATCCATCAGCAGGAGCAGCTTGACTGTATTCCGGCGCGGCCGGCCGTAGACCAGCTTCAGCCTGCCCGCCTGTTCCCCGGTCGCCTGAATGGAAGCATCAAGATCGAGTTCCTCCTTTGGCGCATCCACCCGCGTGGAAAACTGCCGCAGGCGGCGCAGCGCAGTCTGGAACTGGCGCACCCCGATCACGGTATCCCGCCGGAAGTCCTCAAACTCCCGTTCGCCTGCTACCTCGAATGCCCTGCGGTGCCGGGACTGCCCGCCGACCCGGATGCCGGTGGGGCTGTTTCCCGCATTCCCAAACGGGGACATTCCGCCCGTCCCGACCCAATGGCTGCCGCCGTTATGCTGCTCATGCTGCTCCTGAAGCCGCTCGAGGAACATCCGCTGGATCTCCCGCAGGTCTTTGCGCAGGAGCTCCCGGGCGGTATCCGCGTCATAGTTGTTCTTCTGCTCAGCCGGATTGTTCAGCCAATCCAGAAGCTCCTGGGGAATCTGTCCGCCCGCTTTCTGTATCTCCTCAAAGTATTCGAGAAAAGCCCGGTTAAAGGCTGGGAAATCCGCCTCACTCTTGACAAGAATCCCCCGGCAGAGGTAGTAAAACCGGGTAAAGCTCCCGCCGCACAGCCCTTTGTCGAGCGCTTCGGTCAGGGTGAGCCACTCGTTCAACGAAACATCCAGCCCGCTTCCCCGAAGATGGTAAAAAAATCCTGTCAACATCCCGCTACCTCACAGACGAAGCGCAAGCTGGTCGAGGTCCTCGTTCTTTTTGAGCAGCACGCCTGCAAACGGCACCCGTTTGCGGATTTCGTTGGGGTCGATCCCTCCGATCACCAGCGCACGAATCCAGTCGATCAGTTCGGAGGTGCTCGGCTTCTTTTGCAGATCGGACAGGGTGCGGATCCAATAGAAGGTGTCCAACACCTCCTGAAGCAGATGCTCTTCCAGCCTGTCAAAGTGCACCCGCACGATCTCCTCCATCAACGCGGCGTCCGGGAACTGGATGTAATGGAAGATACACCGGCGCAGGAACGCGTCGGGCAGCTCTTTTTCCGCATTCGAGGTGATGATGACCACCGGGCGCTGTTTTGCCCGGACGGTCTCTTTGGTCTCGGGGATGTAAAATTCCATACGGTCGAGTTCCCAGAGCAGGTCATTCGGGAATTCCAGATCAGCTTTGTCGATCTCATCGATCAGCAGGATCACCTGCTCCTCGGATGCGAACGCCTCCCCGAGCTTGCCCAGCTTGACATATTTCGCAATGTCGTCGACCGCCTGCCCGCCGAACTGGCTGTCATAGAGCCGCTGCACCACGTCATAGACGTACAGCCCATCCTGCGCTTTGGTGGTCGACTTGATGTTCCAGATCACCAGACGTTTGCCCAGAGACGAAGCGATCGCCTGCGCGAGCATCGTTTTTCCGGTGCCCGGCTCCCCCTTGATTAAAAGCGGCTTTTCCAGCGCCATCGCGATGTTGACCGACTGCATCAGCTCGGGCGACGCAACATACTGTTCACTCCCTGAAAAAGACCGTTCCCGTTTTTCCGACATAGTTCATACCATCCTTTGCCCGTCAATGTGTTATAATCGAACTGTTTTTAAAGCATCAAACCACTTTTTTGAAATTTGAAATCTGCGGCCTTTGGACCACGATGCGCATTCACGCTTTCAAATATTAGTATATTCTTCATCCGGTTGTCAAGGGCTGAACGCTTGAACAGTTGAAAAAGAGACTGGCCCGATGTATACTGGTTTCAGGATAAAGTGTTCCGCCGCAGCGGCGTACATAGGCCAACCGGCGCAAAAAATGGAGTAAAACTTCAGATACTGAACAGGTTCTTACATAGCCGCCGCGTTTGCAAAGCATGCCTGCCGGCTTTTGCCTGTCGCTTAATAAAAATGCTCCGGCTATGAAAGTGCTCTAAAGGAGGTCTTTCTCTTGTACCGATTCTTCTGCTGCCTTTTGATATGCATCCTCTTATTCACCGGCTGCTCCCGGACCGCCGCTCCCGCTTCCCCGGATGCTTCCGATCCGCCCTCTCCAACGCAGGACCCCCCCGGGGAAGTGGACAAGGAGACCGCGCAGAAACTGTTTGAATCCTACATCCTGCCATATGAGGCGGTCACCGGCGGGATGCCGTTTTCCCATCCAAGCGAACTTTCCAACGACCTCGTTGTCTGCCTGTCGATCCATCGTCTGGTTGCGGAGAATGGGGAACATGCCTACCGCGTTCAGAATGACTCGGGGGATGACTGGAGCATCTTCCCCCGCACGCAGGTCGAACAGACTGCTGCATCTCTGTTTGGATTCTCCCAGATCGGCGCGCTCGATCCGTACTCCGATTTTGCCTATTACAATACCTTTGACCCGGTCGAGGAAGAAACCGGCGGGGTGCATATCCCGGAAACCTCCTCGGCCCTGACCGGCTATGCCGGGGAAATCTACGGCAGCTCCATCGGCACACTGCCCGAGCTGCGTCCAACCTATGACCTGTTGGTCACCGGATGCGAGGTCCTCACGGACGGCGGCATCTCTGTCACTGCGGCGCGGAAAACCGGTGATTTTGACCTTCCCGAGCTGGTCTATACCTTTTCCCCCAGCCCGGAAGGGGACTGGCAGTACCGCTCGGCAGAAGCCAGGGTGGATGAATCGTTCACTGCCATCCGCACGCCGGAACAGCTTGTCCGCCTTTCCCGGATGGTCAACGCGGGCGACCGCAGCTACCTGGGGCAGACCTTCCGTCTGGAAGCCGACCTCGACATGTCCGGTATCGACATCGAGCCAATCGGCAGCTTCACCTTCCCCCTGCTCCCTGAATCCCGCCCGTTCGACGCAGTATTCGAAGGGAACGGGCATACGATCTCCAATCTGACCCTCTCCTGCCCGGGAACCAGCCCATTCAACGAAATGCCTCTGCCCACCGGCCTGTTCGGGAGCACCGGGCGCCGCTCTGTGATCCAAGACCTGCATCTGCAAAATGTGCACGTCTCCGGGGAAAGCTCGGTCGGCGGGCTGGCCGGCAGCTTCATGGGACGGTTGTACAACTGTTCGGTAGAAGGCAGTATCTCCGGTATATCCGATGTGGGCGGGCTGGTCGGCTCGACCGGGGACGACCGGTTCAGCCATGCCAATGAAGCCATCAACTGTCACACCGATGTGACGGTCGATGGCCGTGAGGGGATCGGCGGTCTCTTCGGGATGTGCTATTATACCTGGGTGGAGGGCTGTTCCGCAGAGGGGACCGTCCGGATGGGCGCCGGCGAGCCGGGATACGTGCGCAATGCGGGCGGGCTGATCGGGCATCTGGGTGCCGGAGCCGTCTCCAACTGCTTCTCCTCCGCCCTGCTGCAAACGCTCGACCCAAATTCCCGCGCGGTCGGCGGGCTGGTGGGCCTGAATGAGCACGCAAGCATCCTGCAATGTTATGTGCAGGCGGAAAAGAGCGGCCAATTCCCGCCGGTCGCAGGCAGTACCACCGGTTTTTTTGACGCGGCCGCGTTATCCGCCAGCGAGTATGACGCCAAACGCGCCGAACTGCTCCCGGAAGGCTACCGGAAACGCTCGGAGATCACCGGCGTGGCGTTCAACAACAAGCTCTACCTGACCGGCGCGGTCGGGTTCCCCGAGGGGGATACCCTTGCGGTGCTGATCCGCCATCCGGACGAGCGAACCCTTCGCCTCTGCCAGGACTACGAGCCTGTCCCGATTTCCCCCGGCGGGGAAACCGCCCTGCTGATGCCAGTCCATGACGGTACCATCCTCACCCTTTCGGACTACCGGTTCGACGGGGGAGAATACCAGCCGAACGACGACCCGTTCCTCATCCGTGACTACACCGGCGCAGCCGCGCGGAACTGGTATGGCGGGGACAGTGCGCTCCTGCTCGAATACGACCCTCCGCGAAACGGCGCCCCCGGCCTGTTGATCACCGCGACACACGATGGCAAAACCGCCGCCTATTCTTATCACTATGACCCGGCTGCACAGAATACACAGATGCAGATCATCTATATCACCCCCTGAAAAAAAACGACCCCGGGGCCATGCGGCCCTGGGGTCAGCCTGTTCTTATGCGGTAAGCTGTTCCAGTTCGGCGCTGACCTGCGTTTCACAGGAGCGCATCGCCTGGATGGTTTGGTCCAGCAGTTTGTCCAGCTCCCAGCCGAGGAACTCCGCACCCTCGCGGATAACGTCCCGCGAACATCCGGCAGCAAATTTTTTATCCTTAAACTTTTTTTTAAGACTTGATACTTCCATATCACTGACGCTCTTCGACGGGCGCATACGTGCCGCAGCCCCGATCAGGCCGGTCAGCTCGTCCACCGCATAGAGCACCTTCTCCATCTCGTGCTCCGGCTTCACATCCGAACACCGGCTGTACCCATGGCTGCAAATCGCGTGAACCAGTTCCGGTTCCGCTCCGATTTCCGCGAGCAATTCGGGCGCTTTTTGGCAGTGCTGTTCCGGATACTGTTCAAAATCCACATCATGCAGAAGACCCGCAGTCCCCCAGAATGCCGCATCCGCGCCATAGCCAAGCTCCTGCGCATACCAGCGCATCACCCCTTCGACCGTCAGCCCATGCAGAAGGTGGAACGGCTCCCGATTATACATTTTCAGCAGGCTGACCGCCTGCTCCCTGGTCACTTTCGTTTCCAACGATGATCCCTTCTTTCGATCAATTCGGGCGAAGCGCCGCCCGTCCTGTCCACTATTCTACTACAATCCATACAGAATTTCCAGCCCCTGTCCTCTGGCCGGCCCTGTTTCGAGACAGGAGAACCCGTTTCCCGGGCAATATTCGCCTGACCGCCTTGAAACAGGCCGGGCGGCATGGTACAATAGAACCGAAAGGGAGGCCGTTCCATTTTGGGAAAAGAAGAACAGCGTAGCCGTAAAACAACCAAATATCTTTCCGTTCCGACCATGCTGACGCTGTCCATACTGGTTCTTGTGGTTTCCCTCGTTCGGGGCTGTTATCATCTCCTCTCCAATGCCGAAGAAGAGGTGTTTACATCGCCCGGGGGAACCAACACGATTGTGGTCCGGTATGACCTTGTCTGCCGCCCCACCATCTATCAAAAAGGGGTTCTGTGGAACAAAGAAATCTGGAACTATCCCAACAGCGGTTTTATGGAGACGGTACATTTTAACGTGGAGTGGCTGTCCGAAACGGAAATACGGTTCACCTATGATGATGTCCGAGACAAATACGACGAGGAATATTTCATTCAGATACCAGAATGAAATGATCTTCAATATAGGAAAGGGGTCCCTCATATGCAAAGTTTTTGCTATTACTGCCCTACCAAGGTGCTCTTTGGAAAGGACAGTGAACAACAGGTTGCACAGCAGGTGCGGGAATTTGGCGGCAGCCGGGTCTTTGTGGTATATGGAGGCGGCAGTGTCGTGCGCAGCGGGCTGCTCGGCCGGGTCCAGTCCGCGCTGGACGGGGCGAACCTCCCCTGCCGGATGCTGGGCGGGGTACAGCCAAACCCCCGGCTTGCGCTGGCGCGGCAGGGGGTACAGGAAGCTTTGTCCTTCGGCGCGGACTTCATCCTCGCGGTCGGCGGCGGCAGCGTGATCGACACCGCCAAAGCGATCGCACATGGCGTAGCGGAGCCGTCGGTCGATATCTGGGACTACTGGGAAGGCACCAGGACGGTGCAGAAGAGCCTGCCGGTCGGGGTGATCCTGACCATCTCGGCAGCCGGGAGCGAGATGAGCGACTCCTCGGTCCTGACCAACGAGGAAACCGGCGTCAAACGCGGGCTTAGCACCCCGTTTAACCGGCCCCGGTTCGCGGTCATGAATCCGGAGCTGACCTATACCCTCCCGGCCTATCAGGTGGCCTGCGGCATCGTAGACATCATGATGCATACACTCGACCGCTACTTCACACCCACGAAAGGCAACCAGCTGACCGATGCGTTTGCAGAAGCGCTGCTGCGGACCGTCATCGCCAACGGCAGGACTGCGATGCAGGACAGCCACGACTATGAAGCGATGAGCGAGCTGATGTGGTGCGGCAGCGTCTCCCATAACGGACTGACCGGTCTGGGCGCGGCAGTGGACTTTGTGCCGCACAAGCTCGGACACGAACTGAGCGGAAAATTTGATGTGGCTCACGGCGCCAGCCTCGCGGTGATGTGGGGCGCATGGGCCGCTTACAGCTGGCGGGAGCATCCCGAACGGTTTGTCCAGTTTGCCCGGGAGGTTTGGGGCATCCAGTCCGGCTCCGAGCAGGAGCGCGCAGAGGCGGCTATCCGGGAGACGGTGCAGTATTTCCAGTCTTTGGGGATGCCCACCGACTTCACCAGCCTCGGCATCGGCGTACAGCCGGATGAGGTCCTTTGGGGGATGGCGGACAAGGCCACCCGCGGAGATGCCATGCGTCTTGGCAGCTTCAAACCGGTCAACAAGGAGGCCGCTTTCGCCATCTACCAGCTTGCAAACCAATAATCCGGACGATACATCCGAGCACCCCCGCTTCCAAAACCGGAAACGGGGGTGCTTGTTTTGCCAGCATATACAGGATGTTTCCAGCCGTTTGAAAAGGCTTGGGAACAGGTTCTAAGAGCCTGCTCCGCATCTAACGTTTTACTCATTACTCAATTTTTATGGTGAAAACCTCCGCTTCTCTTGCTGCTGTTATCGAAATCTGCTGCATCGCCCTGCCCCAAGCTTCTGACAGCACTCTTCTGAAGCCCGATTCTGTACAAATTACCAGATTTTCATTGACTTATCAGAATAAAATGCGATATGATATATGCAAAGTGTTTCGAAGCAATGCTCCTGGGACACGTCGTCAGCCCTCTTAAAAACAGGCGCCTGTTTTTAAGGGGCGGGCAAAAATCTGCCGGCACACCGAGCGTGCCCGATAACCATGTACCCTGAAGCGGGACTGCTGCCATAAGCAGCCTTCTGAGGCGGAGCCGCCGCAGGCTTGAAAAGAACCAGAACCGTTCTTTCCAGGTGCTTCCATGCTATCAAACGACAAAACGCGATGAAAGGATCTGACCTCATGCAGGATTTTAAACTGGTTTCCGACAGCTGCTGCGATCTGACCCCTGAGTTGGCCTCCTTCTTCAACGGGGAAATGGTTCCCTTTTCGATGCTCCTGGAAAACATCAATTATACCGATGATGATTCGCTTGACATCGGCCACTGGCTGGCTGCGATGAAAGCAAGCAAGTCGGTGCCAAAATCAGCCTGCCCTCCGCCGGAGGCGTTCGCCCAGAAGATGCGCAAGTCCAGTATCGTCTTTGGGTCAATGATTACCTCCAAGCTCAGCGGCGCCTACAACAGTGCCTGTATGGCGCGGGACATCGTAAAAAAGGAATCCCCGGGCAAGCAAATCCATATCTTTGATTCCAAGTCCGCTTCAGCCGGGCAGCTTGCGGTTGCCTGCAAACTGCGGGACTGCATTCAGGCGGGGATGGATTTCGACACTACCGTCCGCAAGGTGACCCATTTTATCGAGCATATGCACACCTTTTTTATCCTCGAGAACCTCGACACGCTGATCAAAAACGGGCGGATGGGACGGATTGTCGGGTATGTTGCCTCAGCAATGTCCCTGCGCCCGATCATGACCGCTGTTGACGGGGAGATCCGGCTGTTTGAAAAGGCCCGCGGCTCGGTACGGGCGTTTACCCGGCTGGTCGACATCATCGGTGAATGCTGCACCGATTTCTCCGACCGTACACTGGTCATCACACACTGCAACAATGACCGTCAGGCACATTTTATCCGGGCGGAGGCGCAGAAGCGGTTTTCCTTCAAGGAAATTATCATCTCCCGCACGGGAGGGCTGAGCACGATGTATGCCAATGACGGCGGCGTCATCATCGCATTCTAAGGAGGGCGGCAAGGATGGGAAAACGGATTCTTGTTCTGACCGGCAGCCCCCGCAAAGGCGGCAACTGCGATCTGCTGGCAGAAGAATTCATCAAAGAGGCTGAACGGGCGGGGCACCGGATCGACCGGTTCTGCGCAGCAGGAAGCGGGGTTTCACCCTGCCTGGCGTGTGACCGCTGCTGGACCAAGAAGGGGCTTCCCTGTGTGCAGGAAGACGGGATGCAGCCGCTCTATCCGCTGCTGAACCAGGCGGACGCGGTCGTATTTGCAACCCCGCTGTATTTCTACGGGATGTCTGCGCAGATCCGCACAGTGATCGACCGGTTCTATCCGCTTTGTAAAGACGATAAAAAACCGGCGTTCGAGGGCAAGCAGTCTGCTATGATCCTCTGCGGGGCAGAGGAGGACGACGATGCATTTGAGGGTGCGGTCGGCAGCTATGAGCGGATGATCGACTACCTCAACTGGGAGGACTGCGGTATCCTGGTCGCAACCGGGCTATGGGAAAAAGGTGCGGCGGCCAATGCCCCCGAGTGGCTGGAGTCCGCGCGCGACCTCGCCAGAAATTTCTGAAAGCCTGTTTTTTCCGAAGGTTGTTTGCCGGCTCTTTTCACTGCCGCCGCAACGGGCGTTTTGGAGCAAAACCATTGAGGGTGGCTCTTTGCGTGTTGGTTGGTGTACATAGCCCGACCGACACGGTGCGGCAGACCCCAGGCCGGAGTGAAAGAGCGCGGAGTCCCTGTAACCTTTGAAAAAGTTGGAGAATCTTTTTCTAACAAGAGATCAGCAGCTCTGTTGATTTTGAACCTGTATTTATAATCAGGGGATGCCGGATGGGCGAGGGGTTTTGCTGCTCTGCAAGGCGAAAAAACGCAGGCAATACTTTGTGTATTGCAAGATTTTTCAACGCAGCAGGCCGGCAAAAGACCCGCTCAGACGGTATCGAATGGTTGTGAATATGGGTTCTTTGGGCGGGCAGCCGGAGTTGTCCGCCCTGTGTTATCCATTTCTCAGCACCGGAGGGTATTTTCTATGTTTCAACTGACACGTTATCTGAAAGGCTTCAAGCGGGAGTTGATTATCGGACCTACCTTTAAACTAACCGAAGCGATTTTCGAGCTGATCGTCCCGCTGGTTGTTGCCAAGATCATCAATGTGGGGATTGCGTCCCGGAACATCGGCTATGTGTTGGGGCATGGGGCGATCGTCGTACTGCTCGGGCTGACCGGCCTGGGCTGCGCGCTCGTCTGCCAGTATCTGGCATCCCGCGCATCACAGGGATTTGGGACGGTGGTGCGCAACGAACTGTTTGCGCATATCAACTCCTTTTCTCACGCGGAGATCGACCGGTTTGGCGCGCCCTCGCTCATCACCCGGCTCACCAACGACATCAACCAGCTTCAGGTCGCGGTTGCCATGCTGATCCGGCTGGTGGTTCGTGCGCCGTTTCTGGTTGTCGGTTCGGCCATTATGGCGCTCTGCATCGACTTTCGGACCGGCCTGATCTTCCTGATTGCTGCGCCGCTCGTCGCCCTGACCCTCTATCTGGTGACCAGCCGGTCGGTGCCGTTCTATAAAACGATCCAGCGCTATCTCGACCGGATTTCCCTCATCACCCGTGAAAATCTGGCGGGCGTGCGGGTGATCCGCGCGTTTTCCAAACAGCAGACCGAACAGGAGCGGTTCGCCCATGCAAGCGACGATCTGAAAAATGCTTCGATCCGGGTGGGACGGATTTCCGCCCTGCTATCCCCGCTCACCTTCACGATCATCAACCTTTCGATCGTGGCGATCGTCTGGTTCGGCGGCGGGCAGGTCGATGCGGGTGTACTCACCCGAGGCGAGGTCTATGCGCTCATCAACTATATGACCCAGAACCTGCTCGCCCTGATCGTGGTTTCCAATCTGGTAGTGATCTTCACCAAGGCAGCGGCATCTGGTGCGCGGGTGCAGGAGGTGTTCGACACCCTGCCCAGTGTCACCGATGAAGGGAACAGCGAGGTGGTCCCGGTAAAAGGCGCTCCCCGGCTGGAATTCCGGGATGTTTCGTTCGCCTACAACGGCTCGGACGAACGCTCCCTCTCCCACCTGACCCTCTCGGTCGCACCAGGCGAGACGATCGGTGTGATCGGCGGTACCGGTGCGGGCAAGTCCACGCTGGTCAACCTGATCCCCCGGTTCTACGACGTGACCGAAGGCGAGCTTCTGCTGGACGGAGTCAACCTGCGGGACTATCCATTCGCACAGCTGCGGGGGCAGATTGGGATTGTCCCCCAGCAGGCGCTGCTCTTCTCGGGCACCCTCCGCCGCAACCTGCAATGGAGGGACGAAGATGCGACCGACGAGGAAATTTTCCATGCGCTCGGAATCGCACAGGCAAAGGAATTTGTGGGGCGCCTGCCCGACGGCCTGGACACTAGGATTCTGCAGGGCGGAAAAAACCTCTCCGGCGGGCAGAAACAGCGCCTGACCATTGCGCGGGCACTGGTCGGTAACCCGCGGGTGCTGATCCTGGATGACAGCGCCTCCGCCCTCGATTTCGCGACCGATGCGGCACTGCGCCGGGCAATCCGTCAGGAAACTGTGGGAACCACCGTTTTCCTCGTCTCCCAGCGGGTGAATACGGTCAAGGGTGCGGACCGGATCGTGGTGCTCGACGATGGGAAGGTCGCCGGGATCGGCTCCCACGAGCAGCTCTTCAAGAACTGCCCCGAATATCACGAAATCTGCCTCTCCCAGCTTTCCCATGAGGAGGTGAACCGCAGATGAACAAAGCTGTTTTCAACCGTCTGATGCGGTTTATCCAGCCGTATAGGCGCTATCTCCTTGTATCACTGGCCTTTGCAACCGGGAATGTTGCGCTCACCCTCTACGCGCCGATCCTCGTCGGGCGGGCGATCGACCTGATTATCGGTCCCGGCAACGTGGATTTTCCCGGCATCGCGCGGATTGTTGCGGTCCTGTTGGGTACCATTCTGCTCGCCGCCGTCTTTCAGTGGCTGATGACCCTCTGCACCAACATCGTCACCTACCGTACGGTTGCACAACTGCGCACCGAAGCTTTCGACAAGCTGCAAACCGTACCGCTCCGATACATCGACGGTACCCCTCACGGCGATATCATCGCCCGCGTCATCACCGACATTGACCAGATTTCGGACGGACTGTTACAGGGCTTTTCCCAGTTTTTCACTGGTATCATCACCATTCTGGGGACCCTGGGGTTCATGCTTTCGCTCAATGTCACGATTACCCTTGTCGTGGTGGTGATTACCCCGCTTTCCCTCTTTGTCGCCTCGTTCATCGCCAAGCATTCGTTTGAAAAATTTCGGGAGCAGAGCGCTACACGCGGCGAAATGACCGGATTCGTCGAAGAGATGATCGGCGGGCAGAGGGTGGTCAAGGCGTTCGGCTACGAGGAACGCGCGCAGGAGCAGTTTGAGCAGATCAACCAGTGGCTTTATGACTGCGGCTGGCTGGCACAGTTCTATTCCGCCCTCGCCAACCCCTGTACCCGGTTTGTCAACGGGGTGGTGTATGCGGCGGTCTGCATCTCCGGTTCGCTGGCGGCCATCAATGGACGCCTGACCGTCGGCAACCTCACCAGTTTTCTCACCTACGCCAACCAGTATACCAAACCGTTTAACGAGATCTCCGGGGTGGTCACCGAACTGCAAACCGCTTTTGCATCGGCGCAGCGGGTGTTCGACCTGCTTGATACCGAGCCGGAAACGCCCGACCCCGCCAATGCGGAAGAACCGTCCGAATGCCGCGGGAATGTGGACCTTCAGGATGTTTCGTTCTCCTATAACCCATCGGTACGCCTGATCGAGCACCTGAACCTTTCGGCCAAGACTGGCCAGAGGATCGCGATTGTAGGCCCGACCGGATGCGGCAAAACGACCATCATCAACCTGTTGATGCGGTTCTATGATGTGGATGCTGGGTCGATCTCGGTGGACGGCAGAGACATCCGTTCGCTCACCCGGGACAGCCTGCGCGGGATGTATGGGATGGTTTTGCAGGAGAC
The DNA here is from genome assembly GCF_009917605.1 of Anaerotruncus sp. 1XD42-93. NCBI lineage: Bacteria > Bacillati > Bacillota > Clostridia > Eubacteriales > Oscillospiraceae > Anaerotruncus > Anaerotruncus sp. 1XD42-93. The sequence goes on from NZ_QZEG01000045.1 coordinate 16,283, forward strand.
CTGGCTGTTTTCAGGAACAGTGCGGGACAACATCGCCTACGGGAACCCCGATGCGACCGACGAGGAGGTCGTACAGGCGGCAAAAGCGGCACATGCGCACAGCTTTATCAAGCGGCTGCCGAATGGGTATGATACGATTGTATCGGAGGATGGCGGGAATATCTCACAGGGGCAGAAACAGCTCCTGTGCATTGCCCGGATCATGCTGACCCATCCGCCCATGCTGATCCTCGACGAAGCGACCAGCAGCATCGACACCCGGACTGAGGCGCGCATCCAGAAGGCGTTCACCGCCATGATGCAGGGCCGCACCAGCTTCATCGTCGCACATCGGCTTTCGACCATCCGGGAAGCAGACTGCATCCTCGTGATGAAGGATGGGCATATCATCGAGCAGGGACGTCATGAGCAGCTTCTGGAACAGGGCGGCTTCTATGCGGACCTGTATAATTCCCAGTTTGCACAGACCAGTTGACACGCCTGAGAACCTGTTCGGTATTTCTTTATGCAAGGGGGCTTTTTCACTTGCATAAAGCCCCCTCTTGCCGCTTCGCGGCAATTCACCCGAAAAATGCGCTTCACAGGATAAAGCGTTCCGCGCTCATCTCGCGCTAAGAGCCCGCCTTCGGCGGGTTGCGCTCGAAACGCTTCGCTGCGGCTCGCAGTGCGGAGCGCGTCAGGGGCTCTGCCCCTTGACCCCGCAATTTTTTGAAAAAAATTGAGTAAAACTTTAAATTTAGAAACAGAAGAAATCCGCCCAGCTTGCCGGGGTGGGGCCTGCGGGGAGGGGTCGCTGACCCCTAACCCGCAAGACAGCCCGCAGGGGCGTCGCGGCGTATGCCGCGCTTCGGGCTGAAAGCCCGAGAAGCCCCGAGGAAGGCGCTTTGCGCCTGTCAGTTTGGTCTGGAACCAAACTGACGCTGTCTCACTGCCCCTCGACCCCGCAATTTTTTGAAAAAAATTGCGTAAAACTTTAAATTTAGAAACAGAAGAAATCCGCCCAGCTTGCCGGGGTGGGGCCTGCGGGGAGGGGTCGCTGACCCCTAACCCGCAAGACAGCCCGCAGGGGCGTCGCGGCGTATGCCGCGCTTCGGGCTGAAAGCCCGAGAAGCCCCGAGGAAGGCGCTTTGCGCCTGTCAGTTTGGTCTGGAACCAAACTGACGCTGTCTCACTGCCCCTCGACCCCGCAATTTTTTGAAAAAAATTGAGTAAAACTTTAAATTTAGAAACAGAAGAAATCCGCCCAGCTTGCCGGGGTGGGGCCTGCGGGGAGGGGTCGCTGACCCCTAACCCGCAAGACAGCCCGCAGGGGCGTCGCGGCGGATGCCGCGCTTCGGGCTGAAAGCCCGAGAAGCCCCGAGGAAGGCGCTTTGCGCCTGTCAGTTTGGTCTGGAACCAAACTGACGCTGTCTCACTGCCCCTCGACCCCGCAATTTTTTGAAAAAAATTGCGTAAAACTTTAAACGTTGGACAGGCTTTGAGAAGCGTACGCCCCCTTTCCGGAATGGATTGGGGGCGTCTTGGAATCTGCGCTGTCCCGCTTTATCGCGGCTTCAGCCGGCGTGGAACACCGGCTGCTGAACTGGCATCAAAAATACTGTCGTTTTCTGTTGGGATAAGATTCCTGAAAAACGCGGCGTTCCTGCCACATAAATCCGATTTTGCCAGTCAATAATAACCTTGCCGATTCAAGAAAAAACAAAGAGCTGGCAAAAAAAGGAGGAACAATTCTGATGAAAGCCACAGGAATTGTAAGGCGCATCGACGATCTCGGGCGCGTGGTCATCCCGAAAGAAATCAGACGGACCATGCGCATCCGCGAGGGCGATCCGCTTGAAATATATACGGATAATGACGGTGAAGTGATCTTCAAAAAATATTCCCCGATCGGGGAACTGTCGGCATTTGCATCCCAATATGCGGAGGTACTGCATAAAGTCGGGGGATACCCGGTTGTAGTGTGTGACCGCGACCATGTCATCAGTGTGGCCGGAATCCCCAAAAAAGAGCTGCTCGAGCGCAGGGTTTCCCCGGCGTTGGAAGAGGTCATGGAGCAGAGGCGCAATTTTGCGGTGAGTGGGGATGGCAAAAAGATGCAGCCGGTGGAAGGGGTAGACCGCTTCGCACTGGTGGAAGCCCCGATTATCGCCGCCGGCGACGTCTGCGGGAGCCTGATGTTTATTGCGGGCGACAACCCCACCCCCGCGACCGATACCGAAATCAAGCTGATCCAGGTGGGCGCTTCCTTCCTGGGACGCCAGATGGAGGAATAGCCATGCAGAAGCAAAAGAACATGTACGGCGGTCAACCGGATGAGATTTCTGCACGTGCGAAGGACCGGGTCAACCGGGTGGTTGAGCGGATGATTGCAACCCCGCCGAGCCGGACCGACCCCAACGGCAGCTACACAGGAAAACCGATGGAGGTGGGAGAAATCCCGGTTCAGGATGCGGATGACCTGTGAGAAATGGCAGGCTGCGGATAACGCCGAAAAGCTTGCCCAAACATAAAGCCCCCGCTGTGATACAGCGGGGGCTTTTCCCAGCAGGCCGGCAGAAACGGCAAATGGCTGTCCGGAAAATCTGGAGTACACACCAGAAATCGATGTTTGTTTGGCAGGGGGACTGAGGTGGACAAATGCATTGGGATTCACCACCATGTGACGCATGGAATGTTGGCGTACCACTCAAAAATATATTTGGAATGCATTGCATAATACGGAATGATGCGCTATACTATAGATAAGGAAAACGATGCATTGAAAGGGGAGAAACTATGGTACAAAGTTTGTTGCGGGCAATTGAACTGTTGGAAGCGCTCAAAGTGCCGGAGAGATGGTTCTCGCTGGCGGAACTCGCGGAGCAGGTGCAGCTCCCGCCGAGCACGATCCACCGCATCCTACAGACCTTCTGCGAAAAGATGTACGTCGTGCGGGACGACAAAACCCATCTCTACCGGCTCGGCCCGGCTTTGATCTCTCTGGGGATGGCTGCGGCTAACAATGTGAAGCTGCAAAGCGCAGCGCTGCCGGTTCTGCAAAAACTCTCGCATTCAACCGGGGAGGACGCATTTCTGGTGATCCCTGCGGGATTCAAAGGGTTGGTGCTCGAAAAGGTGGAAGGGCCAAACAACCTCAAGGTGATCGAAAAATTCGGTTACGAGGTGGATTTACACTGTGGCGCACTCCGGAAAACGCTGCTTGCCTACCAGACACAGGCTTATCTGAAGGATTATATTGAACACGGGCTCAAGCGGCTGGCAGACCACACGATCGTTGATGCGGCCGACCTGCTGCTCGATCTCGCGAAGATCCGCGAGGAGGGGCTTGCGGTCTCCTATGGGGATTATATCGAGGACGCGGTCGGGGTTGGCGGGCCGGTGTTCGGTTCGGACGGGGAGATTATCGCTTCGATCGGGGTGATCTCGCCCAATGCGCGAGTCGAAAAAATCGGTCTGGAAACGCTCAAACAGACTGTCAAGGACTGCGCGGATGAGCTTTGTTACCGCATGGGATATGTGAATTTTTCGGTGCGCCCCGGGGTGCCTGCAAGTTTTGCGAAATAACACGAAATCTGTGAAAAAACAATGAATAAACGGTTGACACTCCCCCGCAACAGTGTTATTATGGGTATAGATTCCAAAATATAAAACAGATTCCACAATATAGAATGAAAGGAGGAGCAAGATGTTAGCAGGTCAGGCCCTTACAATGGGCGATACGCTTTTGGTGTCGTTGATCGGCATGTGCGTGGTCATGCTTGAGCTGGTACTGCTTGCGCTGATGATCATTGTCCTTGCCAAGGTGGTGAACCGCCTGACAGGGCAAGGAAAAGCAGTGCAGCCGGCCGCGCCCGCTGCCCCCGCGGTGGTGGACAACACGCAGGAAGAAGAAACGTTTGCGGTGTTGATGTCGGTCATCTGTGAGGACATGAAAGTGCCGCCAGAACAGCTCTGTTTCAAAGAGATCAAAGAAATTCAGTAGGAGGAATTGAGTCATGAAGTACATCGCAACCCTGAATGGCAAAAAATATGAGGTTGAAGTGGAGAAGGTCAAGGGCAGCTATGCGCCTCTGCCCCGCTATGCCGCTCCCGCTGCTGCCCCGGCTCCTGCCGCTGCACCTGCACCTGCTCCTGCCCCGGCCCCTGTTGCCGCGGCTCCTGCGCCCGCTCCGGCACCCGCACCTGCCCCTGCCCCGGCACCTGCCCCTGTTGCTGCTGCACCTGCCGCCGGTGGAACCACTGTTACCAGCCCGATGCCCGGCACCGTTCTCGATGTAAAGTGCGCGGTTGGCGATTCGGTCAACGCAGGGCAGGTCCTGATTATGCTTGAAGCAATGAAGATGGAAAACGAGATCGTCGCTCCGGTGGCCGGCACGATTAAACAGCTTCCGGTCAGCAAAGGCAGCGCGGTCGATACCGATGCGGTCCTGGTGGTGATTGGCTAAGGAGGATCCTCATGAATTTTTTTGAGATTATTGCCGAAACCTTGCGGCAGTCGGGATTCGTGGCGATGACCTGGCAGCAGGGTATCATGATCCTGATCTCGTTCGCCCTGCTCTACTGCGCGATCGTCAAGCAGTTTGAGCCGCTTTTGCTGCTGCCGATCGCGTTTGGTATGCTGCTGGCGAACCTGCCGCTTGCAAACCTGATGTATGATGCCACTGCCGCGGGCGGGGCGTGGTACGAATCGGGCGTCCTGCGGATCATCTATATGGGCGTCAAGAGCAGCCTGTTCCCCTGCCTGATTTTTATGGGGGTCGGTGCGATGACCGACTTCGGCCCGCTGATGGCCAACCCGATCAGCCTGCTGCTCGGTGCAGCGGCCCAGCTGGGTATCTACATAGCGTTTACCATTGCGATGGCAACCGGGCTTTTCACCCCGCAGCAGGCCGCTTCGATCGGTATTATCGGCGGTGCGGACGGCCCGACCGCAATCTACCTCGCAAACCAGCTCGCCCCTGAGCTGGTCGCCCCGATCGCGGTGGCGGCCTACTCCTATATGGCACTGATCCCGCTGATCCAGCCGCCGATCATGCGCCTGCTCACCACCGAAAAGGAGCGCACCACCAAGATGAGCCAGCTGCGCCAGGTGAGCAAAACCGAAAAGATCGTTTTCCCGATCATTGTTACTGTATTCTGTGTGCTTCTGCTCCCATCGGTCGCCCCGCTGATCGGTATGCTGATGCTGGGCAACCTGTTCCGGGAGTCGGGCGTGGTGGAGCGCCTGAGCGATACCGCCCAGAACGCCCTGTGTAACATTGTTACCATCATGCTGGGTACTACAGTCGGTGCAACCGCGGATGGTATGGTCTTCCTGCGGGTGCAGACCCTCGCGATCGTTGCGCTCGGCCTGACCGCTTTCTGCTTCTCGACCGCAGGCGGCGTCCTGCTCGGAAAGCTGCTCTACTACCTGACCGGCGGCAAGATCAATCCGCTGATCGGTTCGGCGGGTGTTTCGGCGGTTCCGATGGCTGCGCGTGTTGCGCAGGTCGAAGGCCGCAAGGCGAATCCCACCAACTTCCTGCTGATGCATGCGATGGGCCCCAACGTTGCGGGCGTCATCGGCTCGGCAGTTGCAGCAGGCTTTATGCTGATGATGTTCGGCGCGAGATAAGCCCTCTGCATTTCCCTTCCCGGCGCACCGCCTGCTGCGTGACAGACGCGGACAGAGAATTGTGTGGAATAGAGAGGGCAGGCGGCCCGGGCGTATCTTGATCCGATCTGCCGGAGGACTCTGGACCGGCAGTACGTTACCATATCGTCAAACCACTGCATCTTCTCAGCAGCGGGCAAAAAAGCCTTTCTGTGTGCTGGTTGACTACCTAATCTGGAGCAGGTCTGCTTATAGCAGCCTTCCGCGGTGGGATTGCCGCTGGCTTGGAGAGAACCTTCCTGCTTTTTTCCAAGTGCTTTGTATGATAGCTTTAGAATACTGAAAAAGGAGCGAATCAAAATGAGTGATCACGGCTATTCAATGCCCTGTTATTTCCAGAACATGCCTGTCGTAGGCGCACCGCTGAGAGCGGTCAACGCAGAAAACGAGGCGGAGCTTAAAAAGATTGAGGAACACATTGCCACTCTGATTGCAGAAGTAGAGTCTTCGGGCCGCTCGGATGAATCCCTGAACGCTTCCGGCCAGATGACCGCGATGCAGCGTGTACAGGCGCTGGTGGATGAGGATTCCTGGTGCCCGCTGAACAGCCTGTTCGATCCCGAGGAGAATGACAACAAATCCACCGCGATCATCAAGGGTCTCGGCCAGATCAACGGCAAATGGGCGGTTGTCGTCGCTTCGGACAACAAGAAGCTGGCTGGCGCATGGGTTGCGGGCCAGGCAGAAAACCTTCTGCGCGCTTCCGATACTGCAAAATGCCTGCACATCCCGCTGGTTTACCTGCTCAACTGCTCGGGCGTAAAACTCGACGAGCAGGAGAAGGTTTATCCGAACCGTCGTTTGGGCGGCACCCCGTTCTATCGCAATGCAGAGCTGAACCAGCTTGGCGTGCCGGTTATCGTCGGTATCTACGGCACCAACCCGGCGGGCGGCGGTTACCACAGCATCAGCCCGACCATCCTGATTGCGCACGAGAAAGCAAACATGGCGGTTGGCGGCTCCGGCATCGTGGGCGGCATGAACCCGAAAGGTTACATCGACCTGGAAGGCGCCAAACAGATCGCTGAGGCGGCGAAAACCGCGAAGCAGGATTCCCCGGGAACCATCGAGGTCCACTACAGCGAAACCGGCTTCTTCCGTGAGGCATACAGAGAGGAAGAAGGCGTCATCGAGGCGATCAAGAAATATATGGATGATCTGCCGTCCTACAATCCCGAGTTCTTCATGGTTGACGAACCGCAGCTCCCGCAGCTCAATCCGGATGACCTCTACAGCTTGATCCCGCTCAACCAGAAACGCCCCTACAACATCTATGATGTGGTTGGCCGTATCTTCGACGGCAGCCAGTTCATGGAATACAAGAAGGGCTACGGCCCCGAGATTCTCACCGGTATTGCGAAGGTCAACGGACTGCTGGTCGGCGTGGTTGCCAATACCCAGGGTCTGCTGATGAACTACCCCGAGTACAAACAGGGTGCGGTCGGCATCGGCGGCAAGCTCTATCGTCAGGGACTCATCAAGATGAACGAGTTTGTCACCTTCTGTTCGCGTGACCGCCTGCCGATCGTCTGGATTCAGGACACCACCGGTATTGATGTGGGCAACGATGCGGAGCGTGCAGAGCTGCTCGGCCTCGGACAGTCGCTGATCTATTCGATCCAGAATTCCGGCCTGCCGCAGCTCGAAATTACCCTGCGGAAAGGCACCGCGGCTGCGCACTATGTCATGGGTGGCCCGCAGGGCAACGACACCAACGCATTCTCTCTGGGTACCGCAGGAACCGAGATCTACGTCATGAACGGCGAGACCGCCGCGACTGCGATGTATTCGAGACGTCTGGCGAAGGACGAGGCCGCAGGCAAAGACCTCCAGCCGACCATCGACAAGATGAACAAGCTGATCCAGGAATATCATGTAAAATCCCGTCCGGACTTCTGCGCACAGAAGGGCTTCGTAGACGAGATCATCAAGATGCCCGAGCTGCGCAAATATATCGCGGCATTCGCGGGAGCGGCCTACCAGAATCCAAAGTCAATCTGCCCGTTCCATCAGATGATCCTGCCGCGCGTCATCCGCGACTACAACAACCTGAACAAATAATCCCAGCCTGGCGGATAGCTGAACGCCAGCCTTACGATTGCAAAAGCCCCGTTTTTCCATCTGGAAAAACGGGGCTTTTCCCTGTGTCAACCCCTTGTAACAGAAAATCCGCAGCCGCGTATACTGAACTAGAAAGACAAAACGGAGGTGAGCGGATGAAGCGCAAGGAGTTCTGTGACTGTAACCACTGGGCGTGGTGCTGTGCCGGGTTTGGGCTGGGGATCGTGCTGGCGGTGTTCGCCTCGCTCAAACTGGTCCTGATCCTCGCCGGAGTCCTGCTCATCACGCTGGGGGTGCGAATTCTACTGCTTTAAGCATCTGTCCCATATCTAAAGTTTTACTCGATTTTTTTCAAAAAATCGCGGGGTCGAGGGGCAGAGCCCCCGCCGCCGCGCGCACGCGGCGGAATACTTTATCCTGAGAAGCGTATTTAGGGGTGAATTGGCTCTGGCTGGGAGCCAGAGCCAAGAGGGGTTTTTTACAAGAAAAAAAGCCCCTTCCAAAAAGAAGATGCGGAACAGGTCTCCGACAGCCCTCTCCCAGCTATCCGGCGGAGCGTTTCAAAAATCTCGATAGAAAGGCGGTTCATTTTATGAAAATTGTTGTCATCAAAAGCCCGAAATTCCTTTCCCCAATCCTGCGGTTCTTTTTCAAGATCAAAAAGGAAGAACCAGTCTGACTTTCAATCTACATAACAAAAACCGGAGCGGCACCGCTCCGGTTTTTGCTGCGGGGATCTCCCCCCTCGACCTCGTCCTCCTTTTCAAAGACGGACGAACCCTTTGGTTTATTTACGACATAATGTCCATCGCAAAGCCCTGCATGTCGGTAACCGCCTCCATATAGAGGTTCATCGCATCGGTCATTGCCTGGACCGTTTCATCAGACTCCATATCGCCGTTTTTGGCTGCCTCGGAGTATGCCGAAACCGCTTCGCTCATCTTCTTGCTCGCATCCTTGGCAATTTGGGCTTTCTCCTCAATCTCTGCCGGCGGGGTCAGCGCGGCGATGTCGACAAACGCCTGATCGACCTTCCCCAGGATCACCACAACCTGATCCAGATAATCGTCTGAGTTCTGGTCGAGCGTCAGGAATTCATTCATGTCCGGGACGAGCTTCTCCATCACTGCATTCAGGTCTTTCTGATAGTCCTCCAGCTTGGGAGCCTCTGTTTTTTCAGGCGCACTGGCTTCGGAGGAAGATGAGGGTGCGGAAGATGCCGCCGAGCTGGATTCAGCAGCCGGCTTGGACTCGCTGCAAGCCGCCATCGAGAGAACCAGCGCAGCCGCAGCCAGAACTGCGGCACATTTCTTTTTCATCTGCATTTCATATTTTCCCCTTTCATATTGGCTTAACGAATTGGAAAAGCAACCTTATTATACTCTGCGGAAGAGATTTGTCAACAGATATTTTTTTCCTCTAAATCCGGACAGCATGAGGGGGCCTTTTTTGTAAAGCCCCCTCATTTTATATCCGGTCCCCGTTTTTATGTACAGATAATCAGGCAATGTTAATCTTTTTCTCGTAGACGTTGAAGTTCAGCTCACCGGTAAACGGCTCTTTCTCAACAACAGCGATCTCGTTGGTATTGATCCGTTTTGCGTAGACATCAAAGTTCAGCTCGCCCTGGAACGGCTCTTTCTCAACAACAGCGAACTCGTTGGTATTGATCCGTTTTGCGTAGACATCAAAGTTCAGCTCGCCCTGGAACGGCTCTTTCTCAACAACAGCGAACTCGTTGGTATTGATCCGTTTTGCGTAGACATCAAAGTTCAGCTCGCCCTGGAACGGCTCTTTCTCAACAACCGGCTCTTCATTGGTGTTGATCCGTTTGGCATAGACGTCAAAGTTCAGCTCGCCCTGGAACGGCTCTTTCTCAACAACCGGCTCTTCATTGGTGTTGATCCGTTTTGCGTAGACATCAAAGTTCAGCTCGCCCTGGAACGGCTCTTTCTCAACAACCGGCTCTTCATTGGTGTTGATCCGTTTGGCATAGACGTCAAAGTTCAGCTCACCCTGGAACGGCTCTTTCTCGACAACCGGCTCTTCATTGGTGTTGATCCGTTTGGCATAAACATCGAAGTTCAGCTCACCGGTAAACGGCTCTTTCTCCACGACGATCACTTCGTTGGTGTTAATGCGTTTTGCATAAACATCGAAGTCCAGTTCACCCTCAAACGGAGCCTTTTCCTCAGCAACCTCTTTGTTGGTGTTGATCCGCTTTGCATAAACGTCAAAGTCGGCTGCGACTGCCGGCAGGCCCAGGGACAGCGCCATGGCAGCAGCGAATGCGGTAGCGGTCAGTTTTTTTGTTACATGCATCAAAGATCTACTCCTCTCATATTATGCACATAAAATTTGTGCATATTTTGATATTCTTAGGGCTTGTTTGAAAAATAAATATTGCACAAACCAAATAAAAGTGCGAAAATAGAGCCATGAAGCGATAT
>NZ_QZEG01000046.1:0-25622 GCF_009917605.1 Anaerotruncus sp. 1XD42-93
CTGTTTTCAAAACAGGCAAAATCAAAAAGGGCCCCAGACTTTTCAGCGCAAAAAGTTGCCATTATATTAGAAAGCAAGGAGGATCAAAATGAACGCAGAAGAAAAAAACAGATACTTCCAAGAACTAACCCTGAACCTCCAGCACGAGGGCTTTGCCGTAAAACCGGAAACGGAGGAGGGCCTCCTGCCAATAGAGCTGGACGGACAGCGTCTCTGCCTCGCGCTGGATACCGGCTCGGTGAGGTACTGGCGGGAGGATACGGCGGATGATCACAGGAGCGCCGCTCTGGACAAAGCAATCTCTATCACCAAAACCACTGCCGAGTGCATGCGCCAGATGGAGACGGCGCCCCAGCTGACAGCCAGCGGCCTGACGGGAGACTACAGGCTGTTGGCTGAGTTTAATAATACGGTCCTGGCGGGCCATCCCTCCAAGTACGGAATTCAATTCGTTACATGGGAATGGGTGCGGAACCACACCGCTCTGTATCAGGGTAACTATTACGGTCCCGAGGGCGGCACAGACAGCTACACCGCCGCCAAGCAGAACTTCGCCGCCCGCTCCGGCCTCGTTCCCCGCAGCGCCCTTTTTTCCCCGGAGCAGCTGACGGAGGTCTACCGCTGTATCCATGAGACGCTGGAATCCGAATACTCCATTACCGATGAGCGGCAGAAATGCCTGGAGTCCGCCGCGGAGCAAATTGAACGGTGTGTTCCGGATCTGGATGAGCGTGTGGCGCTGTCCAACCAGAAGGAGGTGGAGTTGACAGCTAAGGAGTCCCCGCAGGATGGCGGGATGCAATTCAGCTAAAAATCAATAATTGTTCCATATGAGGTCGTTTCCCTGAAAAAAGGGCAGCGCCCTTTTTCTTTTTGTCCTTTTTTCGGGAACCGCAAATAACAATGCAGGAGGGCAAAAAGATCATGGCAAGATATTTCATGGGCGATACCCGTCTGGCGGGGCTGGAGCGGATGATGATGGACCCGTCCAGAACGCCGCCCACCCGTACCGACACCCGGAAGAAGAGACCCCAGAAGAAGCCGCCCCGCAGCCAGCCCGTCAAACCGCGCCCCCGTGAATGGGAGATCAAGGGAGGCGGCGTATGAGCTATGTGATCAAGGCGGTGCTGAGCAATCCCCAGTGCCCGGAGTGTGGGCAGGTCACCATCCCCTTCCCCATCCCCGTCGACCAGTACGATCAGACAATCGATATGCTCCAGGCAATGGAACTGGGAAGACCCGTAAACCGGGACTGCAAGGTGGATGAGATCGACAGCCACTACAGTGTGCTGGGCGCACTCAAGGGTATGCTGGTCAATGTGGATCAGATGGACTATTTGGCGAAACGGCTGGACAGCTTCTGCGTGGGTGAGGACAGCCAGTTCCAAGCTATGGCCCACAAGCTGGAGATGACCGATATCACAGACTTCATCAATCTCACGTTTTACTGCCAGCAGGCAACGGTCATTACCGACTTTTCCAATTTGGAAGCCGTAGGACGCAGCCATTTTTTGAATTTGAATGGCGGCAGTGCCAGAATGGAGGACCTGGAAAACCTGGATGGCGAGGAAACTGCTCTGTTGCTGATTGAAGGCGGCGGTGAAGCGGTTACCCCTTACGGTGTGGTCTACGACAACGGGATGAAGCTGGAGCAGGTGTACAACGGACGTCAGCTCCCTGCGTATCCTTATGACAGCACCCTCCTGGTGTTGGAAGTCGCACCAAAGCGGGGGCCTGCGGAGGGAGACAGCCCGGAATATCTGTATCTCCCCGCCTCAGAACGGCAGATCGAGCGGACGCTTCTTCGGGTTGGAATCACCGCACTGCATGATGCTCAGGTGCGGCTTGACTTCGATGAGCTGCCGGAAAAGGCGGCGGAGGCCCTGGATCTGGAGCATCTGAGCGGCGACGATCTCCCCGCTTTGAACAAGATGTGCCGGGCCATTGCGTCTCTGAACGAAGCGGACCAGGAAAAGCTGAACGCGGTGGTCTTGATGACGGGACCGGGAGATATGATGGCGGTCCAACAGCTGGCGGAAAACCTGGATCAGTTTGACTTTATCCCCGGTATCCGGACCCCGGAGGAATACGGCATGCACATGATTCGGGAGTCCGGTCATTTTGAGTATGACGAGAACCTGGAGGGCTTCTATGACTACCGCCGCTACGGGGAGCAGCACATCCGGCAGGAGGGCGGACAGTTCAATGAGTACGGCTATGTGGCTTATCATGGCACCATGACACTGGAGGCGCTGATGCGGATAGACACCGTGGGGCGGTCCCAGCTGGAACAGGGACCGCAGATGGGCGGGATGTAAAAACTTCTGCTGGACATTTCTACAAAAAAGTGGTATGTCTTGTAGCTAACCCAGAAGAAAGAGGTGAAAAAATTGCAAATCAATATCTACAAGGACAGGATGCAGAAAGCGCACCTGTTCGGCGCCCCGGTGCTGTACAGCGACCGGCCCATCCCGCGGGAGGATGTTCCCCAGGGCTGGTACTGCTACGACCTGCGCGGCACCGCAGAAGACCCGCGCCGGCCCTACAGCCTGGTGGACCAGGTTGAGAAGAACCACGCCGGATCCGTCCTCTCTTACCTGCCGCTGAAAAGCGGGCGGTCCCAGAGCCGTCTGGTCAAGGACATGTTCCAGCTGGAGCCTGCCTCGGTCACTTTGAGCAAATTCTGTTCAGACGAGAAGATCAGATGCCCTGAGATCCCTCTCCGTCATATGCTGCGCCCCGCTTCCCCCGAGGAGGCGGGGCTTTTCTATGCCCAGACGCCGGAGAGCGATGAGAACTGGGAGCCATTGGCCATGTCCGCATCGACTTCGGGCGCGGTGGGAAAGGCTTCTACCATTCCTGGTGGCCCAGGGGTCCCGAGGAGCTGAACACCCAGGAGTTCAGAGATGAACTGGACAAGGTGGTGAATGACCTGCGCAGGGGTGTCCTGAAGGACCTCTCCTCCATGCGCCGGTACTGCTATGGCAGCGATGGGGCCATCAAGGGCGGTGCCTGCTGCCAGAACTATGGCTTCACGCTGGAAACGGAGCGATACCTCTACCGCCTGCGGTGCAATCCTACAGAGGGCGACTATCAGTGCTATCTCAACTGCTTCGACAAACAGGCCCAGCAGATGGGACTGACGGAAAAAGGGTGCCAGGCACTCCAGGACGCCGCCGACCTCGCGCTCCCCCACAGCTATGACTGGTATGTGATCGAGCACGTCAACACACCTGAGCGGCAGGTGACGCATCAGCTCCCGCTGGAGGAGGCCATGCGGTTATATACCAGCCTCGACTGCGAGGACAAGCGGCTGGGCGTCACCAAGGACGGCATCGCCGCTGTGGATCTGGCCATCCACTGGGATGGCCGTGAGTGGCTGTCCCAGGACCGACTGAAGCTGGACAGCTTCAAGGATGACCCGGTGGTGGCAGATGCCGCCGTCCGGCTCCAGCAGGTACTGGACGAGCAGCCAGCCGTCGGGCGGGTCACCTTCGCCAGTGGAGAGCGGTGGAACTATACCGACCCGGAGAAATATCTCCAGGCTGTCTGTGAGGAGCTGCCCTTCCAGACCACCACCGGCTTCCGCTGTGAGACGCTGACCGATGATCCAGCGGTCCGAAAGGCTGTGGACGATATGGTCTGCGACCTGTACGGAGAGGAGAATCCCCGTCAAATTGAAGACTATGGCGGGGTAAATGTGACGATGGGAGGAATGATGTAAATGAACCAGATAACGAAAGAATGGCTGGATTTTCTGCGGGAGCAGTTCCCACAGGGCAGCCGGATCAAGCTCAGAGAGATGAAAAATGATCCTGACCCGGTGGAGCCGGGGAGCATGGGGACGCTGGAGGGCATCGATGACGCAGGCCACTTCCTGGTAAATTGGGACAGTGGCCGCAGCCTGAACCTGGTGCTGGGAACGGACAGCTTCTCCGTCCTGCCCCCGCCCCTCCAGACGCTGAAGCTGTACATGCCCATGACGGCAACCTATTACGATGAGGAAGACGGCCTGGAGAATGACATCACCATGGACTCCCGTGAAGCGGCGGAGTACGCCCCGCAGATCATCACAGCACTCCAGGAGGAGCGCCGCTGGATGGAACAGCACGCGGAAAGCCCGGAGGAGATCGAGCGCGGCATGATGGCCTATTTCCACGGGCCGGACAGCGTAGACCAGAAGGTACAATCGTACCACTTCACCGCGGAGGTGCGGGATGGCCGGCTCTGGGGTGTTGCGGAGTGCAAGGTGCGCGGCAGCCTGACCCCGCTGGAGCTGTCGCAGCTTATGGACGGGATCGGCGGACAGGCCAGTGACGGCGTAGGCGAGAGCTTTGAGCAGCATGAGATCAACGTAGGCGGCGGTATGGAGATATACGCCCACCTGTGGCAGAGCGAGGGCTGGAGCATCATGACGGAGCAGGATCGCTTCGACCCTCACTTTTCTGAGCGCCTGCCGGATATGTGCTTCTCTGTCCTGCCGGGAGGTGATTCCCTGATCTGCATCACCAGGAACGGCGGCTATCAGGTGTTGGAGGACAGCAGTGAAAAGCCCGGTCTGAACCGACACATGGCCGACTACAACAACAGAGAACGGGGCATCAGCAAGGCCCAGGAGCAGGCCATGCTGGACGGCTGTCTCCATGGCTGGGACTCCCCAGCCGCCGATCCCAGGCACTATACCCAGACCTCTGGGCTGAACGTGGCGAAGGGCTTGCCCGAACTGTGTTTCTCCGTCCTCCCCGGTGCCGGGTCGCTCATCTGCATCAAGCGAGGTGAGAGCGGCTACTATCCCTCAGACTGGGATACCGGGGACCCGGCTCAGAACCGGGAGTTGGCGGACTACAACAACCAGCGCCTCGGAGTCACCGCCGCCCAGCGTCTGGCGATGGAGGCCGGGTCCATGCATGGCTGGGACTGCCCCGCCGCTGATCCCAAGACCTATGAGCAGACTCCGCAGCTGATGGGAGGGATGACTCTTGGATAAAGTGTTCGATATTTATCTGGCGAAGCAGGATCAGCCGGAGAGCGACGCCTATGCGGAGCTGTCTCTCCCCGCCACGCCTTATCAGCTGCAGGACACCTTTGACAAGCTCCGGCTGGCGGAGGATGAGCCGCCGTATTGGGAGATCACAGAGTATCACCACTTTGAGGAGCTGTCCTCGCTCCTGAACGACACCTGCGGTCTAAATGACCTGAACGCCCTGGCGCAGAAGCTGTCGGAGCTGGATGAGCGGCAATGCACCGCCTTCGCCGGCCTCCTGGCAATAGAGCAGAGGAAAAAACAGCCCATCCCCATCTCAAGGCTGATCGATCTGTCCTACAGCACCGAATGCTGCCATGTGGTGGAAGAGGCTCTGAACGACTCCCAATTGGGACGATTCTGCGCGGAGAACGGATTTTGTCCGGAAGTAGATGACCTGCCGGATCAGGTGTTTGATCTGTTGGACTTTGAACGCCTTGGCCGGGAACACCGCCAGCGGGAGGGTGGCGTCCTTGTGAATCGTACCGCGGATCACTCAGGAGGTTATGTGGAGCAGCGAGACAAGCTGTTGGAGGTATATAAAACTCTGGATCTGACGCACAAGGCGCCGGACTACGCCGTTCTGCTGGAGGTGTCCAAAGGCTTCTTCAATGACCCCGGCTACGACAGCGGCAGAACCGCACAGCTGAAGCTGCCCGCTTCGCCGGAAACGCTGAACGCCGCACTGGAGGCCGTGGGCGCCTGGGATTGGCGGGAGGCCGGCTGGAGCTGTCTGGACTGCCGTGTCCCCGCCCTGACGGAGATGATCTCCGATGCGGAAGAGGGCATCGACCACCTCAGCCATCTGGCCCGGCGGCTGGCGGAGATGGAGCCGAAGGCCCTGACCGCGTACAAGGCCCTGCTGGAAGTCACGGACTGCAAGGAGCTCCAGAACGCCGAGGCGCTCATGGACTCGCTGGACAAGTACATTTTCTCCCCCCAGTACAGCTCCCCCATCGAAGTGGCGAAGGGGGAGCTGTCTGTTGTCCTCTGCAATGAGGATGCGGCGACGCTCACCCCCCACCTGAATCTGTACCAGTACGGGCAGGCGCTGATCCAGCGGTGCGGCGGCACGCTGACCGCCTACGGCTTGATTGAACGGAATGATGGACAGCCAGTACAGACCATGGAAACACAGCCCAGACAGGGCGGAATGGAGATGAAGTAATATGGACAACTTTGACCACCTGTTAAAGCTGCCCGGCCCGGCACAGTACCAGGCGTGGGTGAAGGAACGCCTGGAGACGCTGAGCGTCCGGGAAGGCTATGCCCTCGCCGCCGTTCTCATGCGGTCTTCTCCCCGAGACGCGGAGGAGGCGGTGGACTGCCTCAACTCTCTGGATCATTACGATGTCTGTCCGGCTGGGAGTTACGAGGAATTGGGACAGTTTTACCTCCAACAGCTCAACACCCCAGAGGACGTCCTGCCCCACGCTGATCTGGACGGGCTGGGACGCTTCTTTGAGGACCAGCATCCCGGCCTGTTCATAGGCCATTACTATGTGTCCTATCCGAAACAGCCCAGTCTGCCCATCCGGCAGGAAAACGGAGCGCCCTTGCTCTGGGATGACAGCTGGAGCGTCAAGCTGAAGCTGGCATCTCCCGCTGTCCCTGATGGCGTGTGGCTGCGGCTGCCGGACTATGAGCCCGTCAATGAATTTGGCTTGGGGGAGATCAACATGGTTCGTCGTGAGCTGCGGGTGGATTCCCTGGACGAATGCACACTCCTGGAGGCCCGGTGCATCCTGCCCGAAGTGAGGGATCTCGTGAAACAGTACAGCAGCATTGAGGAACTGGTCGGAGATGGAGACAGCTTGGGCTATGTCCTGGCGGAAAAGGGCCAGGGTGAACCTCATTGGCTGGAGAAGTTCGCCGCCGCGCTGGAATATGAGGACTGCCGCACCCTGAAATTCGCCCTGGACATCTCACAAAATCTCCACTGCTATGAGTGGATATCCAGCGAGGGACTGGCGGACTTCGCGGCAAACCATCTGCGGGATGAGGGTATGCCGGAGGAGCTGATCCAGTCTGGGGCCATCGATTTGGACAGTTACGCGAATGACCTGCTGGAGACCTCCGGATACATGGAGGCCAGCGGCGAGACCGGCTATCTGATCCGCAATGGGCGGGAGTTCATCCGCGACTATACCAGCCCAGCTCAGCAGGCTTTGTCCCAGCCTGAGCAGGGCATAGCCATGCAGTGAGGACAGGAGGTATCCCATATGCACAATAAGCCTGAATCCGGAAAAGCCCGTGTGCGGCATTTCATGTGTGACTACAGACGGGTGAGATGGTCCTCCCTCTCCGAAAAGCTCGAGCCGTGTCCGACGCTGGCCTGTATTGCGGGGAATATCCCTCCGAAGAAGCTCAAAGGCTGGAATTATACGGATGAGTTCTATCACGCCCGGTTCAAGGAGATCCGGCTCTGCCTGCATGGTCTCATCGGCCATGGAGCCTGCCTCGCCGCTCAGGGCAGAGAGGAGCAGCTCCCCGCCCTGCGGGACTTCGTCTGCGGCCTTGCTGCGTTCTGGCCTGATCCCTTCGAGGAGAAGGATGACCCGCAGGCGCGTGAGGAACACTATGGCGCTCTGTTCGACAAGGAGGTGTCCGCCGCTCAAAATGGCGGCGGCGTGCCGGAGTTGAGTGAGGACAGGAAAGAAAACATCCTCATCGGGCTGGAGAACTACATCATCGATCTGGCGGGCCAGTTCGGTGAGATCGACCAGGAGGCGCTGAACAGCGGGCTTGGTGCCTGCGAGTCCATCGCGGCAGACCTCCGGCAGA
Organism: Anaerotruncus sp. 1XD42-93; assembly: GCF_009917605.1. NCBI lineage: Bacteria > Bacillati > Bacillota > Clostridia > Eubacteriales > Oscillospiraceae > Anaerotruncus > Anaerotruncus sp. 1XD42-93. The sequence goes on from NZ_QZEG01000046.1 coordinate 7,808, forward strand.
CCTGGGCAGACCCTATGCAAACCCAGAACCAGGAGCCTATACAGCCGCCCAGCCAGGTATTAAGCTAAGCAGGGTATGACTGAGCGGCAGACGAAGGGAGTGGTGTGAAATGGGCGCAGCCCATGCCAGACAAACAGACAGATAACAAAATCAGCATCAAGGGGCCGTTTTTTCCGAAAGGGACAAGCGGCCCCTTCTTTTTTTATGCCCTTTTTCGGAAAACCGGCCCCGGAAAGGAGGAAACATGGAGGACAAACAGCTGGCCGGGCATCTCCAGAAGTACCATCTGGGCGAGAGCGGCGCCGCCACCAGCCGTGAGCTGGAGCGGACCTTTTCCGTCCGGGGCAAAGAACTGCGGGACGCGGTCAATCGGCTCCGGCGCAGAGGCGTCCCCATCGCCAGCAACTCCAACGGCTACTTCTACGCCGCCACGGAGCAGGAGGTGCGCGCCACCATCGCCCACATGACCCACAGGATCAGCGGCATTGCCGCCGCCATCCGGGGCCTGAACCAGTCGCTGGAGAAGTTCGATACCGCCCAATTCCGTATCCCGGGAGGTGACAGCCCTTGAACAGCTTCATGAGCTGGGTGGGGGGCAAAAAGGCGCTGCGGGAGGAGATCGTGCGACGGTTCCCGCTGTCCTATGAGCGGTACATTGAGGTATTTGGCGGAGGGGGCTGGGTGCTGTTCCACAAGCCCCCCGGCAGGGATTTCGAGGTCTACAACGACTTCAACAGCCTCCTCGCCAACCTGTACCGCTGCGTCCGGGACCGGCATGAGGAGCTGATCGACTCCCTGCGGTATGTCCTCAATTCCCGTGAGGACTTCGAACTGATCAAACAGGCGCTGGCGCGGGATAAGGTGAATTTGCCCGAAGGGCAAAGAGAGGACGCCCTGGGGCGCAGCCCCGCCAGCGATGTACAAAGAGCGTCCTGGTTCTATCAGATCATCCGCTACAGCTACGCCTCGGCCCTCACCAGCTACGGCAGCCAGCCCCACGATATGCGGGCCAACTTCCCCCTTATTGAGCAGGCCCACCGGCGTCTGAAGGATGTGGTGGTGGAAAACAAGGACTTTGAGAAGCTCATCCGGCAGTATGACCGCCCGGTGAGCCTCTTTTACTGCGATCCCCCCTACCACGCCACCGAAGGGTACTACCAGAACATCGGGGAGGGAGGATTTACAGAGAAAGATCACATCCGCCTGCGGGATGCGCTCCTGTCCATCGAGGGGAAGTTCCTGCTCTCCTACAATGACGACGCCTTTGTCCGGGAGCTGTACGACGCCCCTGGCATCCAGATCGAGGCGGTCACCCGGCTGAACAACATCAAGCAGCGGTACGACCCCAACTGCCAGTTTGCCGAGGTGTTCATCGCCAACTACGACATGACCGAGCGGCAGCGTGCCGCCACACAGCTGAACCTGTTTGATTTCGGGCAGGAAATTTAATCAGAAAACGGAGGAATATCACATGAAATTCATCAAAGAGATCACACCCAAGGGCCTCCTGCTTCCAGTGACCGCCGCACGGCTGGCCGGGTTCAGCGCCGGCGAAAAGGCGGAGTACCATACCCTGAACGGGGCCATGCTGGTGCTGAAGGGACGGATGACCGCGCCTGAGCTGCTGGCTGTCGTCCACCAGCTCACGAGCGCGTCGGCCCAGCTGCTCCACCACCTGTCGCAGGTCTGCGGCTACTGCGAGGACTGTGACAAGGACAGCTGCCCCTGCAACGACTTCGAGGAGGAGACGGTCCAGGTAAACGAGTATCTGCGGGAGGCCGCCGGTATCCCCGATGGCGCCAAGCTGTGTGCCGAGGTCGACAAGGAGGCTCACACCATCACAGTTCTGGCGGCGGAACACCGCTATGATCTGCGGGATCTCCCCGCTGATCTGCTGGATACCTTTATGGCGGCGGGTACCTGCCTGGGCAAGCTGGAGGAGCATCTGATTGCGGAGGACACCGTCTATGGCGGCTGACTTCCCCTATCTGTATCCCTACTCCCGCGCCGACGCCCGAGACCTTAAACAAATGCAGATGCACGAGGACAGCTTCCGGCTGAATGTAGATTGCGCCAGAGCCATCGAGCGGGCTGTCCGGGAGCATTTCAATGATGCGGACGAGTCGCTGTCCGATGGCTGCGCCCAGTCTGTGCTGGAGCGGTTCGGTTTCAAGCGGGTGAACTTCGTTCTCGCCAACTCTCTGCAAGAGTTCCGGAAATCGGTCTGCAAGCATCTGGTTTGCGATGAGACCTACCAGTGGGGCCGGGGGATATTTGTCCCCCCGGACGGCATGTACAACCGCTACTATGCGGCAGACACCGCCGCGGGACTGCTGGAGGCGTTCATCGGACAGGCCAGGGACGCTTACCAGGCGTTGGGGCTGTTCGGCCCGGAACACTGCGTTGGTGATCCGCAAGAACAGGACTTCAAGGGCAAGGTACTGGTGATGCGTCCCGACACGCTTCGGGAGAGCTGCTGGGACCCTCATGATCAGCTCTGGTACGGTGAGGGGGGCTTTGGCTGTTCCCCCCACGCCAGAGGACAGGCGGTCTACGCCACCTGCCTGAGCGACGGCGAAAAGACCCGCTGGAACCGCTCCGACTTCGCTGGCGTTCTGGATGAGCAGTACCTGCCGGACTGGGCGCGGGAGAAGCTGGAGGAACTTCGCGGCGTCCAGCAGGAACAGGACATCGGCCACTCCATGGACGGCATGACTATGGAGTGATCCCATTATATCAAAAATTCTTACATTTTAAGGAGGAACCGACAATGAAACAGGCCCCTACCCCGGCCCCCGCTCCCCAGCGAGAGGCCCTCCCCATGCAGGTGGATGTGAAGATCCACTCCCTCCACGCCAGCGGCCCCGTCCTGGCCGACGCCTCCGTCAATCTGAACGGATGCTTCGCCATCCGGGGCATCAAGGTCGTGGACGGCAGCAATGGCCCCTTCGTCTCCATGCCCAGCTACAAGGGCAGGGACGGCTACAAGGACATCTGCTTCCCCTGCACCAAGGAGTTCCACCAGCAGTTCCACCAGGCGGTGCTGGACGCCTACCAGCAGACGCTGACCCAGATTCCCCTGCGGCAGCAGGAGAGTCAGGAGGCCCCGCCTGCCCCGGAAATGAAAATGTAGAGGAGGAAACGACGATGAAGAAACTGACCGCAGTCTGCGCCCTGGCATTGGCGCTGACTATGGCCCTCGCTCCCGCCGCTTACGCGGCGGAGTGGGCCGACCCCGCCCAGGTCTGCTACCCCAGCTCCGTCACCCAGAGTGAGGACGGAACTGAGATCCGCAAATTCTATGACCTGTCTCCGGAGGACGATCCCACCGGCATCCCCCGCTCGGACTTCGAGCAGGACGGATACCACTACACCCTGGTGGATCTGCTCAAGCAGGAACTTCCGGAGCATGAGAGCCGCCAGCACACCGAGACGGTGACGCTGGAGAGCAAAAACAAGGACATGGCCTCTGTGCTGGCCCTGCTGCCCCAGGAGAAGGCGTTCGTCACCGACGACGGCCTCGCCGGGACGCTGACTCTGCGGCTGGATACGGTGCAGGTGGAGATAGCCGGCTACGGCAACTCCACCAGGCAGGTCTCCGCCACCCGGACCTATCCCAATCTGGCGGGACAGGACACCCAGTACATCCCCAAGACCATCCAGGACGGCGGGCGTACTCTGACCCTCCAGGACGTCAGCTGGCAGACGGACAACACCGGCAGCCTGGACGGCTATGCCCTGGGCGACCGCTACACCGCCGTGGCCACTTACACCGGCAGCGCCACCAGCAGCTATGTCAAAGGCTATACCGTCACCGCCGACTACACTGGGACAGTCAGCAGAATCGCCCTGAACAAGACCCGGTATGTGGCAATTTTCGAGGGGACGCCCCTCCAGCCTGCGGAGCCTGTGGACGACGGTCTGGAGGCAACCGATCCGGCCCCCGCCGCCAGCTTCAACTGGCCGCTCCTGCTGGTGCCTCTGGGCCTCATCGCCGCGGCTGGGGGCGGCATCGGGATCGCGCTGTTCCTCAAGCGGCGCAGTGAGCTGGCCGAGGGCGGCGATGAGGATGCGTAATTCCAAACCCGTAATCAGAAAGGACTGGTGAATGTGATGAAGAAGAAACTGACCACGCTCCTCCTGGCTCTGTGCATGACGGCCTCCATGATGGCGACCGCCTATGCCGCGGAGCCTCTGGAGTACACTATCGACGGAGCTGGCAACCCGGAGTACGGCAAGTCCACGTCCATTGAGGTGGTGCATACCCCTGGCGGCGGGGCCATGAAAAACGAGGACGTGAGCAAGAACGCCGCTCTCGCTCCCCCCGCCTTCGGCAGCTACAGCGCCGACACCCTGCACACCGGCACGCCCCTCACTCCCAATCTGGCTCCCGGCTATCAGCCTACCTCCGGAGGCATCATCAACGGAGGCGTTGGCGTGATCCAGCCTCCCGCCATGGGCGGCAGTATGGGAACGGATTCCGGCAGCGGCCCCGTCTATGTCCCCGGCTCGTCCTCGGTGACAGTGACCAACCCCGGCAGTGCCTCCGGCGGCTACACGGCGGTAACGGACGATCTCTATTATTCCGGAGGACACTTGGGCACGCTGAAGATCCCCGCCATCGGTCTGAGCGTCAAGATCTACCAGGGTACGGACAGCGCCGCGCTGAAGAAGGGCGCGGGTCATTTTGAGGACACCTCCATCTGGGATGGAAATGTGGCGCTGGCTGCCCACAATCGGGGCGTGAACAACCACTTCGGGGAGATCCACACGCTGGAGGTGGGCGATACCATCACCCTGACCACACGGCTGGGGACCCGAACCTATGAGGTGACCAGTGTCTCCAAGGTGAGTGAGACAGACCGCAGTGCCCTCGCCGCCTCCACCACCAACATGATCACGCTTTATACCTGTGTCCGTGACCAGCGGGATCAGCGGTGGTGCGTCCAGGGGGTGGAAATTAGCTAATATGCTTCGTTTTCGCCCGCGCGTTTCTCCATTTTAGATTGCATTTTCTTCTCGACTTTTGACCTCTGTTCCGATATTGTATTGCTTGCAAAAGCACCAAAAAATACGGAATACAGGAGGAAAAAAGTATGACCAGCATGAAAAAGCGCATTGCCGCCGCATTGACGGCAGCCACCCTCACCATTGGGCTCACCGTCCCCGCCGCGGCAGCGGAAGCGCCCAACGAACCCATCCGGGTGAGCAGCTACAAGGGCAGTACCCTGGAGGTAGGAGAGCGAAGCGGCCTGATCATCGGCCCCAGCGGGATCGACTACACCGTCACCTCCAGCGACCCGGACACGGTAGCGGTGGAGCAGGTGCTGACCTTCTGGGTGGCTGTCGCAAAGGGGGCGGGGACCGCGGAGATCACCGCATCCAACAGCGCCGGGGAATGCGGGAGCATGACGCTGACGATCGGCTCCGCCGCCCCCGCCGCGCCGGAAGCTCCCGCCAGCATGGACAGCGCCAGCCTGACGGACAACCTGGAGATCCGGCAGGAGATGATCCGGCTGATCAACCAGACCCGCAAGGCGGCCAACGGCGTGTCGGAGCTGCCGGTCAGCGAGGCCCTGATGACCGCCGCCCAAGCCTGCTCCGACCGGCGCTACACCTGGCATCACGCCGCAGAGGAGGGCCAAGCCGCCGCTGACGCCGGCTACCCCTACGGTTTCGGTGACAACCTCACCGTGTTCACCGGCACAGACGACGCCGCCCGGCGCGCCGTCGACAACTGGATCAACTCTCCCAGTCACTTCGAGACCATGATCGACTCAAGATGCGACTGCATCGGCGTGGGTGTAACCCAGTACGACGGCATCACCTACTGCTATATGTTCGTCGGAATCCCAAACAGCGTCAATTTTTATGCGTAAGCGAAAATAAAACCAAAACGGCCTTCCAGCGCAAGCTGGAGGGCCGTTTTCTGTCAAAAAGGAGGCTGACAAGCTATGAAAAAGTTTCATTTTCCCAGAACCCGCCTGATCGCGGCTCTGCTGGCCCTGGTCTGCGTGCTGGGCCTGCTCCCCGGCACAGCCCTCGCCGCCACGCCGGACACCATCAAGATGGACGACTGCACCCACAATGGGGTTAAGTATGAGTCCCCGGCTCTGGGTACCTGCCATCTGCACCAGATGCACTTTGGCCTTAACGGAAAAAGCACCATGGGCTTCTGTGCCGAGAAGGGCAAGGGCATGGGCTGGTCACTGGAGGGCCACACCCGGGGGAGTCCCAAGCCGGTCAACGACCCCACCGTCAAAACCATGATGGCGTACTTCTACGCCCACTCCACCGGCGTCTTTACTGATCAAGCCAAGGCTTTGGGTGTAGATAATGTGTGGGACAGCAACTACGCATGGACGATGAACGCCTGGGTACAGGCGGTTGTCTGGCGGTACAAGGCCGGTCTGCTGTCCGACCCCGTGGTTGCCTGCGCTGAGGAACTGCTGTGCGTCTACAACAATCTGGAACACACCAATTATTCCAGCATTGACGAGACTATGGACGGCAGATCGTTCCGGGACCGGGCGCAGTATATCCTCGACCTGGGCGCGCAGGGCGTATGGGGCGACTGCGCCGTTTATGAATACGCATATGCCGGTCCCGGCTCCAGCTACCATCCGGCAAATGATGTGCAGGCCATCATGATCGGTGAACTGACCGTGACCCGTGAGCTGTATGACCTGATCATCAAAAAGGTAGACAGCACGAATCCCAACAAGGGTCTGTCGGGGGCGCGGTTCAAGGTGGCCTCCGAAAATGGCTCCTATAACAAGGAAGTAGTAACGGGCAGCGACGGCACTGTTACCGTATCCAAGCTGGAAGCGGGCACCTACGCCGTGACGGAATTGGAAGCCCCGGAGGGTTATGAGATCGACAACGCGGGTCCCCAGTATGTCGTTCTGCCCAATGGAGCCAACAAAATTGTAACTGTTACGTTTAGCGATACCCCTGAGATCACCGGCGAGGGCAGTATCCGCAAGGTGGACGCGGACGATCCCACCAGGGGCCTTGCCGGAGCAGTCATCAAGATCACCGGCGTGGACAACGACTTCACCGGGACTTACGTCACCGGCGCGGGCGGCTACCTGACGGACGTGCCCTGGAAGGATATGCCCCTGGGCAGTTACACCGCCGAGGAGGTCACTCCCCCGGAGGGCTACACCAAAAGCCCGGACATTAATAAAACCAAGCAGACCTTCGTCTGGGACGGTAAAAGCGATGTTTCCCTCGTTTTTGAGAACGATAGCAAGGTCAAAATCAAGCTCATTAAACTGGATGACAGCGGCAATCCCCTCCCCGGCGCTGTTTTTAACATTTTGCGTGACGGTCAGATCATCGGCACGGAGGAGACCAAAGCGGACGGCTCCATCACCGTCACCGATGTGACCGGGGGGATGTACGCCTTTGTGGAGGTCTCCGCACCGTCACCCTTCGCCACCCTCACCGAGCCTGTGATTGCCCATGTGGATCAGGCCACCATCAACGGCGGCGGCACAGTCACCGTCACAGCGGCGGACAAGAAGCTGCCCAGCCTCACCATCCTCAAGCGGGACGCCCAGACCAAGGAGGTCATTCCCGGCACCGTCTTTGAGATCAAGGGCATCCATTTCCACTATCACGATGATGTGACCACCGGCGCAGACGGCAGGGCCGTTCTGACCAATATCCCCGTGGACAGCTACGAAGTGGTCGAGAAGTCCGTCCCCGATCCCTACGTTGTGGGCGAGGAACCCTCGCAGACCATCTACCTCGGCCCCGGCGAGAACCGGGAGCTGATCTTTGACAACCTGAAGCAGCCTGTCCTGAAAATCTCCAAGGTGGAGCAGGGAACCAACACCCCCATCCCCGGTACTGTGTTCACCGTGGAGGGCATCGACAGCGACTACCGCCAGGATGTGACTACCGAGGCGGACGACTTCGCCACTCTGCGCGTCGCCCCCGGCAGCTACCGGGTCACGGAGAAGTCCGTCCCCGAACCCTACTGTCTGTCGGAGGACGAGGCCGACCGGACCCAGACCATCAGTCTGAACGGCGGCGATGAAAAGACCCTGATCTTCAAAAACAGCAAGAAGCCCCTGTTGACCCTCTCCAAGATTGACGCCGATACCGGAGTGCCTGTTCCCGGCACTGTCCTCACCGTGGAGGGGATCGACAGCGATTACAAGGATGATTGGAGAACCGGGCCGGACGGCACTGTTGCCCTCCGTGTTGATCCCGGAACCTACCGCATCACGGAGAAGTCTGTCCCCGCCCCCTACTACCTCCCGGATAAGGACGCAGACCGGGTGCAGACTATCTCCCTGAACCCCGGTGATGAGAAAACGGTGGTGTTCCGCAACCACAAGACCCCGGAGCTGACCATTTTCAAGGAGGACAGCGTGGCCGGCGCTCCCATCGAAGGGGCCAAGTTCCGTGTGACTTATACGTCCAACGGTGAAGCCGCGGGCGCTCCCGCCTCCATGGACTTCGGTATCTTCGTCACCGACGCCAGCGGCCAGATCAAGCTCCACGAGAAAGGAAAGAAGCTGTACCCCGGAGAATACACCGTCACTGAGGTGGAGCCTGCTCCCGGCTTCCAGATGAAAGAGCCTCTCACCCAGAAGGTGATCCTCCACGGCGGCGAGAGCAAGACGCTCACTTTTTTCAACGAGCCGTTAAACGCCATCGTAGTGGAGAAATACGACAGCGTGACCCATGAGGCCCTCCCCGGCTGTACCTTCCAGCTGAAATATCTGGGTGGGACCTCCGGCACTGGCGGCACGGTCATCGGTACGAAGGTGACCGGGAAAAACGGAACCGCCATCTGGACCGGGTTGACTGCCGGCACCTACATCGTGGAGGAAATTGACCCGGCGGACGGCTACTCCATCATCAATGCCTCTGAAACGGTCTATATTTCCGACAAGGGCGAACAGAACGTGGTCACCGTCTCCTTCGACAACGCCCCGGACGGCATCCTGCTCATTCGGAAGGTCTGCGCCACCAACCCCAGCGTGACCCTCCAGAACGCCGAGTTCAAGGTTATGTACGCGGACGGGACCCTGATTGGCGACTCCATCGGCATTTTCAGAACAGACGAAAATGGCGAGATCCGCATCCCCGGACTGAAGCCGGGAAAGAGCGTGGTAGTCACCGAGGCCCGCGCCCCCGCTGGCTTCATCCTGGATACCCAGAGCCAGACCATCCAGATCCAGGCGGGCAAAACGGTGTCTCTTACCTTCAAAAATCAGCCGAAAGGCAGCCTGATCATCCAAAAGCGGGACAGCCAGACCGATGAGGTGCTTCCCGGCGCGGAGTTCAGAATCACCACCGCCGCTGGCTGCGAGGTGGGCCTGGACGGGGTCATCGGCTCGTCTACCCTGACCCAGAACGGCATTTTCACCACCGACGCTCAGGGCGAGATCAGGATCACCAATCTGGCCCCCGGCGCCTATGTGATCAACGAGATCAAGGCGCCGGACGGCGGGTATGTCATCGACACGCCCTCCACCAACGTGGTCATCGGGCAGGGCGGCGATACCCAGACCGTGGTGATCAAGAACACCCGCAAGGGCGGCCTGATCATTGAAAAGTACGACAGCGTCACCAAGCAGCCCCTCTCCGGCGCGCAGTTCAAGGTGATGACCGCCAACGGGGAGCTGACCCCAGACAACGAGGGCCTCACTTCCTCCAACGGTCTCTACACCACCGATGTCAATGGGCAGATCGTTCTCTCCAAGCTGCTCCCCGGCACCTATGTTGTGTCTGAGGAAAAAGCGCCGGACAATTACCGCAAGGACCCCACCCCCCAGACCGTGGTGGTCAACGCCGAGGACACCCAGACCATCCGGTTTTATGATGACCCTCTCTGCACCCTGACGATCCTGAAGCGGGACGCGGTGACCAAGAAGCCCCTGAAGGGCGCTGAGTTCTTGGTGCGGTACAGCTCCGGCCATGTGGTCGGCCCCGACAACGGGATCTACACCACCGGCACTGACGGTACGGTCACCATTACCGGGCTGGCCCCCAATTCCACCGTGGTCGTCTCCGAGAAAAAGGCCCCCAAGGGCTACATCCTCGATGAGACGCCCAAGAGCATCGTGGTACGCACCGGCGTGGCCAACAGCCTGATCTTTGACGATGAACCCGGCACTACGCTGATCATCCGCAAGTTTATCGAGGGGACCGAGAACGAGCCGCTGTCCGGCGTGGCCTTTAAGGTCGTGGACGGCAACGGCGGCGCTGTCGGTCCGGACGATGGCGTGTATTACACTGACAAGGCCGGCGAAATCGTGCTGGAGGGCATCGAACCCGGCACCACCGTGAAGGTGCGGGAGATCAAGACGGTCGAGGGCTTCGTGCTGGATGGGACGCCCCAGGACATTCTCATCAAGGGCGGTGAAGTGCAGCAGCTCACGTTTTGGAACAAGCGGGCCGGTACGCTTGTCATTCAAAAGAAAGACAGTGTGACCGGCGCTCTCATTTCCGGTGCGCAGTTCCAGCTCACCTATGCCAACGGCGGGTACGTGGACAATGACAACGGGCATCTGAGCAGCAACGGCCTCTATACCACAGATGACAAGGGCGAGATCCGCATCAGCGGCATCACCGACACTGTAGTGGTCAAAGAGGTCAAGCCCGCCCCCGGCTACGTCATCGACCAGAGTACCCAAACCCAGACGGTCACGGTGAACCCCCTGGACACCCAGACCCTTACCTTCCTGAACGAACCCCTGTGCAGCCTGACCCTGACCAAGCTGGACTCCGTCACCGGCAAACCTGTTCCCGGCACTGAGTTCACGGTCAAGGACGGTAACGGGACGATTTTGGGCCGCTACACCACCGGCAAGGATGGGACTGTCGTTGTAACGGGCCTTGTTCCCGGCAGCACTGTGGTGGTCACTGAGACCAAGGTGCCGAGTGGCTATGTCCTCAACAGCACGCCCCAGACCATCATCGTGAAAAACGGCTCCAACTCTGTGAACAGCGGAACCGTGGGCGGGACCACCAACGGCAATACTGGAGGCACGACCAATCCGGGCGGCACCACCAATGTGGGTGGCGGAACCAACGGCGGCAACGATCTCACTTTCGAGAATGACCCCAAGACCCGGCTGGTCATTGAGAAGTACATCACCGGCACCACCACCCCCCTGAAGGGCGTGACCTTCCTGGTCACCGAATCCAACGGGCAGGTGCTGGGCAGCGCCAACGGCGAGTATGTGACTGACGAGAATGGCCGGATCGTGATCGAGGGCCTGGAACCCGGCAAGACCATCATCGCCAAGGAGATCCGCACCCTGGACGGCTACCTGCTGGACACCACCCCCAAGTCCATCCAGATCAAGGTAGGAGACGCTCAGACTTTGAAATTCTACAACACGCCTGTGGGCGGGCTGGAGCTGATCAAGGTCAACGAGGCTGACAAGAGCCAGCGAATCCCCAACACCACCTTTGAGATCCGCCGCATGGACGGCGGCTTGGTGGACACCATTACCACCGACAAGCAGGGCTGCGCCCACCTGGATCTGGATGCCGGGGACTACTACGCGGTGGAGATTGAGGCCGGCAAGGGCTTCGAGCTGGACGCCACCCCCACCTATTTCACCGTCCGGGACGGCAAAGCCACCACAGTCACCGTCACCAATCGGGCAGTCAGCGGCATCCTGATTCACAAGGTCGACAGCGTTACCAAGCAGGGCATCTACGGGGTGACCTTCCTCCTCTATGACGCCAACAAGAATCCCATCGGGCAGTACAGCAGCGATGACAAGGGCTACATCCATATCGACGACCTGCCCGGCTCTGGCCGCTACTACCTGCGGGAGTTGGAGAATGACGGTTATCTGGTGGATACCCAGCTGAAGACGGTCTATGTCACTGATGGGACCACTACCGAGATCACCTGGGAGAACACCGCCATCACCGGGCAGATCCAGATCACCAAGACCTCTGAGGACTACAACTCCATGAACGGCTGGCCCGCCGGTACGCCTATCCCTGGTACCGAGTTCGAGATCTACCACTACCGCACCGGCAATCTGGTGGATACTATCCGCACCGATAAAAATGGCGTCGCTGTGTCAAAGCCTCTGCCGTTAGGGCGATACAAAATTGTGGAATCCAAGGCTGCCGATTTTTACGGGCTGGACAAAACCCCCATTGAGGTGGAGATCGAGCACGCCGGCCAGATCGTCAAGACGGCCATGACCAACAAGGCCCTGTACACCAACGTCAGCATTAAGAAAACCGGCTTCGTGGAGGTTATGCCCGGCCAGCAGATCCGCTATGATTTCTCTGGCATTGCCAACAATTCCACCACGGCGCTCACCAGCTTCTACTGGCGGGACACTCTGCCCACCCAGGCAGTGCGGCTGGACAAGATCGTCACCGGAACCTACAACGTGCAGGGGAATTACAAGATTGTGTTCAAGACCAATCTCAACGGCGAGTACCGCACCATGTACGACAACCTGAGCACCATGCAGAACCATGTGCTGGACGCCTCCCCCGCCGCGCTGGGACTGGCCTCCAACGAGTACGTCACCGAGTTTATGGTTTCCTTCGGCATCGTACCCGGCAATTTCCGGCAGGTGGAGGTGCCCAAGGTGTACTGCAATGTAGTGTCCTGGCTCACTGGCGGGACCCAGTTCGTCAACCAGGCGGATGTAGGCGGTGTGTACAACGGTCAGTGGATCATGGCAACCAGCAGATGGGTCACCAAGGTCTACAAGCCCGCCCAGCCCCTGCCTCGCACCGGCTATTGAGCCGGTCTGACCATGCTGAATGGGGAGCCGCCTGTCAAGGGCGGCTCCTCGTCTGTAAATTTGATTTGAACACAGGGAGGAAAATCAACATGAAGTTCAAGAAAATGTTCCGTATCCTTGCCGCCGCCATGGTGGTGGCGGCCCTCTGCTGCGCCCCCGCCTTCGCCGCCGGGGATGTGGCCTCCGCCGTGGAGAGCACCTGGACCGATGCGGCGACCCAGATTAAGACCGTGGTAGAGAACGTGGTCTTCCCCGCGCTGGACATGGTCCTCGCCATCGCCTTCTTCACCAAACTGGGCATGGCGTACTTTGATTACCGCAAGCATGGCCAGTTCGAGTGGACCGGCCCGGTGATCCTCTTCGCCTGCCTGGTCTTCACCCTCACTGCTCCCTCCTATATCTGGGGCATCATCGGGATTTGATGGGATCGGACAGCGGATGCCCTTCGGACAGGAACTGCGGAACGCCGTCGCCAAACGCCGCCCGGACGCTGTCTGTCTGGGCGGCGTCTGCTGCATCCGGCTGGGCGTGGAAACTCTGGCAAAGGCCGCGCTCACCTCTGGGGGCGGCTATTATGACGGAATCCAGGTGACGGTCCTGAACCGGCGTACCGGACCTGTGGATTCCATCACCATCCGTTCCTGGGATGTGCCTCACGGCGTGAAAAAGCCTCCTGACTTCGGGGAAAAAGCGGATTGGGATATCTACCGTACTTCGGGGAAAAAGCGGATTGGGATATCTACCGTCCCACGCTGGATATAGACAGGCTCTGGGAATTGGCGGAGGAATACCTGCGCCTTTTCCAAGAGCCTGATACGGAAATGAGGTGATTCTCAATATTTATCTTTGATTTTGTAGCGTCCACCATCATGGACAATCTGATCGACTGGTTCTATGGGCAGGTGGTGGGCTTCCTCGGCAACTTCTTTGCTGAAATGGGGAACATGGGCGTGGAGCTGTTCGCGCTGGACTGGGTGGAGGCCATCGTCCTGTTTTTCTCTCAGCTGGGCTGGGCGCTGTTTGGCGTCAGCCTGGTAGTCTCAGGATTTGAGTTCGGCATCGAGTATTCAACCGGCAGAGGCAACCTCCAGCAGACCGCCCTCAACGCCATCAAGGGCTTTCTGGCGGTCAGCCTGTTCACCGTAGTACCTGTGCGGCTCTACGCCCTGTCGGTATCCTTGCAGGGGACCTTCGCCATCGGCCTGACCGGGGCGGGAACCAGCATCGGGACCGTGGGGGAACGGATCATCGAGGAACTGATGAGCGTGGAGAGCCTTGCGGATATGGCGGGCGCGCCCAGCTTCGGCATGAGCGTCCTCACCAGTCCCATCATGCTTTTATTCTGCATCATTATGATGGCCTACGCGGTGATCAAGGTGTTTTTCGCCAACCTCAAACGAGGCGGCATCCTGCTCATCCAGATCGCCGTGGGGAGCCTCTATATGTTCAGCGTCCCCAGAGGCTACACAGACGGCTTTGTCCAGTGGAGCAAACAGGTGATTGGCCTGTGCCTGACGGCCTTCCTGCAATCCACCATTTTGGTAGCGGGCCTGATGGTCTTTAAGGACCACGCTCTGCTGGGACTGGGTCTCATGCTCTCCGCGGGTGAGGTACCCAGGATCGCCGGGACCTTCGGTCTGGACACCACCACCAGAGCCAATATCATGAGCGCCGTCTATACCGCCCAGGCTGCCGTCAATACTACCCGCACCGTTGTGCAGGCGGCAGCGAAATAAGGACAGGAGGAGAAAAATGCTCACTATGGGGAGCCTCTTCGATGGGATCGGCGGCTTCCCCCTGGCGGCGGTTCGCAGTGGGATCACGCCTGTGTGGGCCAGTGAGATCGAAGCCTTCCCCATCGAAGTCACAAAGCACCGCTTTCCCGGCATGATCCATGTGGGGGACATCACCAAGCTGGACGGGGCGGCACTGCCGCCTGTGGACCTCATCTGCGGCGGCTCACCCTGTCAGGATCTCAGTGTGGCTGGAGCGAGGGCCGGTTTGACCGGTTCCCGTTCCGGCCTTTTTATGGAACAAATTCGAATTGTGAAGGAGATGCGGAATGCAGATATGGAACGAGGACGGACAGGGCTCGCTGTTCGCCCACGATGGATGTGCTGGGAGAACGTGCCCGGCGCATTCAGCTCAGGGACCCCCAAGGGGGAGGACTTCCGCATCGTCCTCGAGGAGATCGTCCGAGTTAAAAGCGATACCGCTCATGTCCCTGGACCTCACCCCTGGGCGTGGCAACCTGCTGGGCGAATCGTATTGGGAACTGGTTTCTCCCTGGCCTGGCGGGTCTTCGATGCTCAATACTGGCCCCGCACCCCTCAACGAAGAAGACGTATTTTCCTTGTCGCAGATTTTGCAGGAGGCTCCGCCCCGCAAATACTATTTAAGCAGGACAGCCTGCCTGGGTATCCTGCGCAGGGCGGGAGAGCGCGGGAAGGAACTGCCGCCTCAGCTGAAGTCGGCGTTGATGGCTCAGGCGGGGCTGATTCCCTTGGCGGCTCCATCCTCTGACCCCATAGCCTTCGCCGCAAACCAAAGGGACGAGGTGCGGGATCTCCACGATGTGGCCGGCGCGTTGAGCGCCCAGCCGGGAATGAAGCAGCAGACTTTTATTGCGCAGGACTGTCTCACTCCCTGGGATACCCAGCAGGCCCGCATCTTTACCCCGGAGAGCAAAGCACCCACCTTGGCCAGTGCGGATGGCGGCGGTGGTCGGAATCCTGCCGGTCTGCTGTTTGTGGCCGGTGTAGTCAGCAAGGGCAACGGGGACTGCTTCCTGACACCGGAGCGCCATACCTCCCTCAGCGGAGGGGGTGGACAGGCTGGGCAGGGATACCCCTGTGTGTTGACTGCCGGTTTCTGCGCCGGAGCCGCTCCTTCGGCGGGCGGGATCGGCTATCAGGAGGAAATCGCTCCCACGCTGAAAGCCGCAGAGAGCGGAACCAATATGGTGCCGTCTGTACTCTGCCTCAATGATCAGGGCGGCGGCGTTATGGCCTGCTCAGAAGATGTAGCAGAAACACTGCGGGCCCAGGAGCATGGACATCAGCCGCTGGTCATGGGTACGCAGCAGGGCGGCGCTGAGATCATGGTCGGGATATTCCAGACTATAACCGCCGCAGCCGGGATGAGCGGAAACAATCAGCCGGCCCTATTTGAGAACCACGGTATTGATGCCCGCTACACCGGCCCGCACTCAGTATCTCCCACATTGTCTGCCAGGGCTGGCACTGGCGGCAATAATTTGCCCCTTGTAAAGATGTTCAGCCGTCAACGGGTGGACGTGTTTAAAGATAACGACGACGCCTCTACTGAGAGTGCCCACCAGTACAAGGACGCAACTGATCTTGTGTTACAGGAGGCAGAGAGTGAAAGGCCGCTGCTCATCCGGAGACTGACACCGCTGGAATGTGAGAGGCTCCAGGGTTTTCCCGATTTTTGGACAGAACTGCCGGGGGCCTCCGACTCCTCACGCTATAAAGCACTCGGGAATTCGGTCGCAATTCCTTGTGTAGAGTACATTATGCGGGGCATCGCCATGGCGGTCACTCCTGTAAAATAGCATTGTCAGTTTTGCTTCGTCTTGCAAAAACTTCTTTGTTGGTATGTGTGAATAGCTATTGTCCGGTGTTTCCGATATACTTGCCCTACCGCCCAAGAAAGGAGAATCCCCTATGGCAGAGAACACAAAAAATCTGTGTGCCCAGATCCCCGAGTCCCTGCACGCCAAGGTGCGGGAACGGCAGGAGGCGTCCGGGCAGACGCTGGGTCAATACATGACCGAACTCATTACAAAATTCTATGAACAGGAGATGAAACCTACCATGAAAGAAAATCAGAGAACCGTAGCCTTCCAGGTATCCACCGAACTGTTTGAGCAGTTCAAGGATTACCTCAAGCGGAAGGGCATCAAGCAGAACGCTTTCTTCCTCAGCTGCATCCAGCGGGCGCTGGAGGAGGCGGATCAGACAGAGGGCGGCACCGAGGGCGAATGAACATAGAACACATCTGCCCTGCATCTCGGGCAGATGTGTCCTATTTCTGAAAACTCTATTGCTGCCGGTCAAGCATCGCAGCGAACTGAGACAGATTCGACAGGAACGCCTCACAGTTGTTTAATGCCTCAACAATGCGCTCCTGTTCATTTTCTCCGGGCGCAATATGAACCGTGTAAATAAATCCTTTGATCACGCCATTCTGCTCCCGCGCCCATGCGTTTGCCGTGAGTTGATCTCCATCCAGCGCAGCCCCGTAATCCACACTGATCTCCAGAATTTTGTCGCTGTCTATTCCAAGCGCTGCAGAAGCGGGAAGCAAAAAGGTGAAGTAACCAAATGAATTGATTTCTGCTTCAAAAAAATGAGGCGTCATTGAGAAATCCTCCCATATTTTATGGCTCAACTATACCATAAAGAAACCGGGTTGACAAGTGTGAATACAAGCCGACACCACATGCCCCAGTTCACTCCGCCTCCGTCTGATGGACAAAGCTGGCCAATTGGATGTTATCAAGAGGCCCGATATAAAAGGTCAGTGTTTCAAGACCGTATGGTGGATTATGAGCGCCATAAAAAGTTTCTACCTGTATAACAACTTCATAATATGGCGATTCCGGAACCTTTTGGACATTCAAGACTTCCTGCCGCCAATATTGTCTATGTCCACCATAGTATTCCTCAACAGCTGCGGTGGTCGGTTGATGCAACAGCCGCAAAATGACCTGCTCCGCCGCGGCAGACAGTCCTTGCGGTTCTTCCTCAGCTGCCGCGCTTGTTGCCATCCAGAGCGTTATGGCAGTAATGATACTGGCGGTAAATATTGAAAGTTTTCGCATTGCAGCACCCCTAAGACAAGATGCCCGATATCCGCAGAAAAAACAGAGGAAAATGTGAACAGGAGATTTTTTAGCATGGCATGTGGCAGGGTTTTCAAGCACGACTGCCCTGCACAGACCAATATCGTAGGAGGTGAATAACATTAAGAAGCTGTATTCATAAGCGTTTAAGCAAGGTATGGAAATGAGAAATTTTGACGATAGTCTCAGCAGATGA
>NZ_QZEG01000047.1:0-25402 GCF_009917605.1 Anaerotruncus sp. 1XD42-93
ATCACGTTCGCCCACTACATCATTGATCACAATACTACGGTCCGTGCTACTGCAAAGGAATTTCACATAAGCAAGTCAACTGTACATATAGTTATCATAAAATAGAACGATTCATATGGATCATCCAATAGAGCAGTAAGGCCAGCACCCAGAATCGGGTACTGGCCTTACTCGTTTATTTGAATATGTACTCGAATCCACACTAGGTAGTGTTCACACAAGGAAGAATATGTGATAAAATAAGAAGATGAAACTAACAAAAGAACAATATGAAAAAATCAAGGAATGCTTTCCGAAACAACGGAAACCGGCAAAAATCAGTAACCTGGACATATTAAACGCAGTGCTGTATCTGGTGGAGAATGGGTGCAAATGGAGGGGCTTGCCCAAAGAATACGGGAATTGGCATGTGATCTATGTCTGGGTAAACCGCTGGGCGAAAAAGGGGGTTCTGCAAGCGGCATTTTTGCGTTTGCAGCAGTTAGGCATCATCCAGATCAAGGTGAATGTGGTAAGTCTGGATTCCACCTGTATCAAGGTGCACCCGGATGGAATGGGTGCTTTGAAAAAAGTGGGGTCCAATCTATTGGAAGAACACGAGGCGGATGGAATACCAAACTTCATATGGTCGCCGCATCTGATCGGGATGGGGTGATATTTGCGCTGTCCGCCGGGAACCGTGGAGATGCTCCGGAAGGACGAGCTCTTTTACGGCGGTTAGGTTCCGTTGACCATCCAGTCCATCTTTTAATGGATCGAGCCTATGAAAGAGATGAAACGCGTGCCTTGGCGGCAGAGCTGGCTATACACCTGTGGTTCCACCCAAAAGCAATCGGAAGAACCCCTGGGTCTACGATAAACAGTTGTACAAACAGCGCAACCAGGTTGAACGGCTTTTTCGTCGTCTCAAGAGATTTCGCCGCATTTTTACTCGCTATGATAAACTTGATGTTGTCTTTTTAGCCTTTGTTTATTTCGCTCTTATTGTTGATGCCCTTATGTGAACACACCCTAGGTAGTGTCTACACAAGTGCCAGGAAAAATGATAAAATAGAAGCATCCAGAGAAAGAAGAGGGACGAGAAATGGAAGCTTCCTATCATCGACATGATATAAGTGATGAAATGTGGTCGGTTCTAGAGCCGCATTTACCCGGGCAGCGAGGCCAATGGGGAGGAATCGCCCAGGATAACCGTCGTTTCATCAATGCAATGTTCTGGATACTGAGAACAGGATCGCCTTGGAGAGATTTACCTCCAGACTATGGGAAATGGGGGAACTATCCATCAGAGGTTCATCCGTTGGCGCAGAAAAGGCATCTGGGAAAACCTTCTGGAAATTCTGATTGATGAGCCGGATTATGAATGGCTGATGATTGACGCAAGCCATATCAAAGTACATCCCCACGCGGCGGGAGAGAAGGGCGGCAATCAGGATATGTCCCAGACAAAAGGGGGCTCAACACCAAAATACATCTGGCCGTGGATGCGCATGGTATGCCAGTCCGAATCCTTGTTACAGAAGGTACCCAAGCAGATTGTAAAGAAGCTGTCCACCTGATAGAGGGTATTTCTGCAGAAGCTCTGCTGGCGGATCGGGGTTATGATACAAATGATATTCTGGCGTATGCGGTTTCAGCAGGGATGGAACCCGTGATTCCGCCGAAGAAGAACCGCAAAGAACAGCGCGGCTATGACAAATATCTCTATAAACTGCGTCACCTGGTAGAAAACTGTTTTCTAGCCCTGAAACGTTGGAGAGGGATTGCCACTCGCTATGCCAAAACCTCAGATGCTTTTATCGCCGCGGCACATATTCGTTGTATCGCTATTTGGGCTACTATTCGTGCCTAACTCGGGTAGACACTGTCTAGAAGCTCGACTAAGAAGCTGTATTCACAAGATGTAAAGACAGTGGTAAAATAGAGGCATGGAAGAAAAAGAACGGAAGTCGTATCCAAGCAACTTGACAGATGAGCAATGGGAAGAGATCGCCCCGTTGTATACAGGGATGCGCAACTGCGCGTGGAGCAAGCGGGAATTAACGGATGCAGTGCTGTATTTGGTAGATTCAGGGTGTAAATGGAGACAGTTGCCCCATGATTTTCCGCCGTATTCAACAGTACACAGCTTTTATCGCCGCGCCCGGATCAGTGGGCTGTGGGATAAGATACTGGAGCATCTTGTAAAAAAGACGCGAACAAATGCCGGACGCAAGGAGAGTCCAAGCTACGCGATCATTGATTCCCAGAGTGTGAAAACGGTAGCAGCCAGCGAAGAACGCGGAATTGACGGAGGGAAAAAACGAAAGGCAGAAAACGGCACATCGTAGTGGATGTGCTGGGATGCTTGTTGTCTGTCGTGGTCCATGCCGCTAATATTCATGACACAAAAGGCGGAATATCTACCGCAAGGCGAGCATATGAGCGGTATCCGTCTATCCAGAAGTTTTGCGCAGACGCTGGATATCGGGGTATCTTCGTTTCTGATATGAAGGAGCAGCTTGACCTTGGCGTTGACATTTCAGAGAAAATCAAGCCCCACCAATGGGAAAAACTGCCTTGGCGCTGGGTGGTTGAACGCACCCTCTCCTGGCTCAATCATTCCAGACGACTCAGTAAAGATTATGAAATTTCTGTCTCTTCCGCTGAGGCTATGGTCAACATTTCTCATTTCCACACGCTGATCAAACGCTTATGAATACAGATTCTAAGATACATTTGGCTGTGGATGCGCATGGTATACCGGTGCGATTCTTTATCACTTCTGGTACCACAGCGGATTGCACAATTGCAGCGCGGTTGATCGAGGGAATGATACCGGCCATTCCGCCAAGGAAAAGCCGAAAACATCCGCGGAAGTATGATAAATATTTCTACAAACTTCGCCATCTCGTCGAGAACGCTTTCCTGCTTCTCAAAAGATGGCGCGGTATTGCGACTCGCTACGCTAAAAATGCCGCTTCTTTCGCTGCTGCTGTCCAAATACGTTATATTGATATTTGGCTCCTTCTTTATTGACGACACCATCTAAATTCCTGAGGGAATTTTCCGACTGGAGAGCAGGCGTTATAGGGAGAAGCTAAACGAGGAGTACGGCAATGATTTTTTCACCAGCTTTGCCGCAGCGATAAGAGGTATGAAAAGGCGGCTTGAGGAAAATTCGAAGCTTGCGGAAGACAATGGCCACACTATAGGGTCATCCAGTTTCCCTCCGCTGAGTCTATAATCAAAATTTCTCATGTTCGAATCTTGCTCGAATACTTATGAATACATCTTCTCATAGTTTTTCCACAATCCCTTTCATCACAAAAAAATTCAGTATCATAGTAATCGGCGTAACCAAAATCTTGGATAATAGAGAGGAAAAACTTAAAATGAGTGCTATTTCAAAATTTTTAACAATTACAGTATTGATAACCCCCAAGAGCTTTGAAATAAAGAAAATCAAGATACATTGATAAAAAATGTATACCAGATATTTATATTTTAAAGGTATCTTGCTATGGTTCTGAAACACCTTTCTGGTTGCAAAAAAGAAAACAAATGTAACCCCTACCCAAGAGCTAATCACATTGTTTTTTACCAAATCCGCTGAGATAAGGTTTAGTCCTGTATATACAAAAAAGTCTAAAATCCAACCAATCCCACTCAATCCAATAAAATGGATTCCCTGTATCAATAATTTTTTCAAAATACACCTCTTATGCGGCATCTATTTCCTGTCTACTCATCTAAGAATCTCTTTAATTCTTCTGGCGTTCCTAAAACATGCACCTTCTCAGAAGGGATATCTGATATGTAGATTTCACCATTCTTTGACAAAAGATAATCATATAACGGAGCCACATATTTTTCGCCATTAACCAATTCCTGATCTTTACCATAATATTCTTCGTAAAGCTCTTGATACAACCGACAGGTTCTAAAATAATAGGCCCCCAAGGTACAATAATTAGAAATTCTCTTTTTTTCCTTAATCTCTACTACTTTCCCTTTTTGATCGAGCCGCACAAAGCTCCAATGTGTTCCTTCTGCCTGAAAACAAGGAATAAATCCATCACCTTTCAATTCCGCACTGTTCATCTCCCATGGCTCAACATAAGTATCAATATTATAAATTAACAAAGCATGTTCTGGATCCCAATACTGTTCTGCCAGCTTTGCAGTGGTAGCCTGTCCATCTGTTAGATAATCCAGCAAAATAATATGATAGTTCTCTATTCCCAATTTCCCACACTGTGTCGTAATAAAAAATTCTACATCCACGGCATCATCCTGCATCGCAATAAAAATATATTGTGCCGCATCCGCACGATACCCTTCCAGGCTCAACAAGGACCACTCAAACAGGGACTTCCCCTTTGCTTCTATCATATACTTTGGAACCTGATAGCCCATCTTACGAAACCTTGAACCAAGGCCTCCCATTGTAATTACGATATCTATCTTATTTTCCATTCTGCCCCTCCTCTTTTTTCGTGCCGCATCTTGAAGACGAACACAAATCCTCCAGCTCTTCCAATGTAAAATTTAGAAACTCATTTGGACGTATTGTCCGATCATCCACATAAAATCCCTTCTGGCCAGGCCATACCTTTCCATAAATGATCTCATCATATGGTATTTCCCATTTTTCTAACCAGGCCGACAAAACCGCGGCTGTATGCTTATTGATAAGACCAATATTTCCGTGATAGGTATTCATATTTCTAGAGGTATATAAGATTATCTTCGCTCCATTTTCTTTATAATATTTCAGTCTCTTTATCATTTCAGGATAAGGAACCATATCTTCATACCGCTCCTCCTTCCCTTTGACCGGGCAAAGGGTCCCATCAATATCAAATACAAATGAATATGCTTCAAACATCCCGTTCGATCTCCTCTAATATATTTTTGGCATTTAGAATAAATCCCAACACCTTATGCGGATTATCAATATGCAGCGGTAACATTGATAAAAATAATGACACCTCATAAATACGTACAGCCAAATAGTGGAATCCGTTTTCCTCCACTTTCTTTCTGAAAATGCGGATATACTTTGAAGGGTCAAACGGTATTTCAAGACTATAGGTAAATTTTTCATTGATATGGATATCAAACAATGCATTATTGAAGAAATCATATCTTCCGCAGACCGAATGGCTAAGCTTTGCTATATCGTAATATGGATTTGTCCACAATTCCGCTTCAGAAAGTGCACCTTTGGGATCAATGAACTTTAGCGTCTTTGTCGATTTATTGTATAAGGCATTTGCAAAACAGGGATCCCCATGTCCTATTACACTTTCATAAGATAGTCTCGCTGTTGCCTCTATTTTTTCCTTTAATTTAAAATATTTTGAAACTAGAGTATCTAAGCTTGTCTCCTCGGATGTCTCAATGATATTTTTTATCTTTGGGTATTCTGGAAGTTGTTTTAATGCCGCAACTCTATCTTTTACCTTGTCAATATAGAGCGCCTTAGCAATTTGTTCATACTCTTCCTTGCTGCACGGTTTGGAATGTCTGCTTCGGAAAAAGAAGAAATATTTATCCATTAGCTCCTCAAATTCTGATTCATCCATCGAACCGTGTACCCATTTAATCGCAAGGTCGGTCATATGGAGACGTTCCATCGTATAGCTCGCCTCCGTTTTATCTTCTCGATAGTGAAACGGCATAATAAACCAGTATCTCATATCCTCCGGAAGAAGATGATAAAAGGTATATTCGCTTTTGATCTTCTTTTTGTCTGTTGAGCTTTTTACTAATGTGTACTCGTCTCCCTTTAA
Organism: Anaerotruncus sp. 1XD42-93; assembly: GCF_009917605.1. Classification (NCBI taxonomy): domain Bacteria; kingdom Bacillati; phylum Bacillota; class Clostridia; order Eubacteriales; family Oscillospiraceae; genus Anaerotruncus; species Anaerotruncus sp. 1XD42-93. Next base: position 5,778 of record NZ_QZEG01000047.1, read on the forward strand.
CGAATTAAAATATCGGGAATCAAAATTCCCAGTGACACATTGAATAAAATTCCCAACAATTCCAATGTCAACAAGTCCTTCTATCTCAAACGATTCCTTTATACTCTTAGCCGCATCCCAAGGCTTCTGTCCGGAAAGAATTGTTTTACAAAAAACTAAATATGACCTTATGTCTGGAAACAACACTGCCGCGATTCGCTTGCCTTCCTTGGCACAATAAGGTTCATTGATAAAACGCAGTTTTTTAAAAGACAACAAAGCCGCTTGTTCGTCCGAAATCAAGTAATTGGAAAAGCAATGGAGTATGCGCGCAGCGTCCTCGCTATGCAGCTCCATTTCCCTTACCAGCTCGGGATACTCAAAAACGGAATGTACTTTTTTCCATTGAAGATCAGGATATACTTTCCGGATACTGTCCTGATAATATTCTTCCAGTTTTCTTTTTTTAACCACTACATCAGCGAACCCTTTATCTCCTATAATATCTGCAATTACTTCGCTTTTTCGGCCCGTATCATCATAAACAGCGATAAATTTCATTTCACATCCTCTTTCTCAGCAACCACTCTGTATATTCGTAATATCACAAAAAGTAATACAAGGCCTACTACGCTTACAAACACAAACTGGTTAAATTCTGGAGACTGTCTATCACTCATTGCTGACAATAAATATTCGGAAATAACTGTACCCGCATGATCCATCACCGTAATATGGTTGATAAATGCTATGCTGCTGATTTCGATTCCCCATGCCATTAAGGATAGGAAATAGAGGATTACACCTCTCCCCTTTACCACATTTTCAATTTCACCATAGAGAGCGTCCATTGCCCCTAATGTTTTAAGCGCCCATAGCTTATGTTCCGATGCCTTTGCACAAAGAAGGTGTCTCTGCCAAAATTGATATATTCCAGGAAATATGAAATAAGAAAACACAGAGAACAGCAAAAAAATCAACAGAAAATAAATAAGCGCTGAAGGCCTTCCTCCATCAAATATCCATATTAAAGTGATCACTGTTACCAGTGCCGCAGTATCCATAAACCGATCTAAAAGGATAATTACAACGCTTCTCAAAACAATCCCACTCTGTCTTCCATAACAATACATCCGGTAAAGCTCCCCCATCTTGAAGGGAAGGATAATGCTGACCGGAGTCACTTTACAGTAGGTACTTAAGCAGACTTTTAACCCTAATTGGATATCATATAGAGCAAGATACAATCTACAGAACTTTATTCCATGAATTAGAATTGCTGCTCCTATAATTGTAAAGATCGAGAGCGCTGTTTTTTCTGTAAAAAGACTATGGATGTTATGAAAGCGATAAATAAACCAGATTGCAGTGATAGCTAGAACAAAACTGTTGATCGCATTGTGAGTGATTCGTTTCATTTTTATAAACATCCTCGTTGAATCCCTTAGCAGGAATAGACAGTAGCTGCTGTATATGCTTCGATGATCTTGTCCCGATGCTCCCCCTGAACAAATTTCTTTTTTTCAATTATGTATGAGGCCAAAAGTTTCAATACTGTAATTGCCTGACTCACCATTTTTACATTAGAAACCTGGTCATCCTCTCTCCAGATAATCGGGAAAAATTTCACTTTATGCTTATAATATGCGGACCCCATAACCATACAATAATTGAAAATTAGATTATCTTTATATTTTAGATAAAACGCATCCTTCAATATAGATACCTTATACATATTGAGGCCAGATCCCAAGTCATACACCCGGTAACCACAACCGACAGAAAACAGCAGATTATATACCCTGTTTCCAAATGTCCTGAACTTTGAATAGCCCTTTAACTGTGATCCGCGCATAAAGCGCGCTCCCAAAAAGCAATCGTACTGCTCATATGCGCGACTTTTCAAATAGGGTAAAATGTTCGAGATGTCCCCTTGATCGTCTCCATGCAGCAGGATCACATAATCAAAATCATTTTTTATCGCATAGTCAAATGCTACCTTGTGGGAGCCTCCCAGCCCGTAATTTTCATCGTTTCGGATTAAAGTAGCTTTGATTCTCAACTTGTTATTTCTTAAATAGTCTTCTACCACTTTTTCTCCATTGTCTGTGCTTATATTGTTTATAATTAATACTTCGCTTAGATATTCACACACCTCATCGCTTAGCTGTCCCAATACACGTGTAATCTGTTTTTCACAATTATACATCGGAATAAAAAGTAAGATCTTATCCATGCCCAATCCTCCTGTTTGATTTGTAAGTCACTTAAATTCTATCTTTGTAGGATATTCTAACAACCCATTCAGTATCTTTTATAGGGGGCTTTTTCACTTGTAAAAAGCCCCCTTTCCGCTTAAAAGCGGAAAGTTTTCCAAAAACCGTTTTACAGAATTAAAGTATTTTTCTGCAAAGGTAGCGACTTTTGGACTGGGGCAAAAAATCAAGTAAAACTTAAATGCTAAACAGGTCTTAAAACCATTTCAGCTTTGGGTATATCACTGTCATTAAATCAGTATTCAGGCCTTCGGACGAGATCGAGCACTGCGACGTATCTCTCTCCCTCTGAAAAAATCGGCCATCAATGGTCGTGCTCATAAAATCACTTTCTCTCAAGCCAAAACTTTTTCCGGATCACAAGACAGCGCTGCATTTTGACAATCCTCCATAAAAACAGTTGCTTTCTAAAGCTCGATCCATTAAAAGATGGACTGGATGGTCAACGGAACCTGACTGCCGTAAAAGAGCTCGTCCTTCCGGAGCGTCTCCACGGTTCCCGACGGACAGCGCAAATATCACCCCGTCCCGATCAGATGCGGCGACCATATGAAGTTTGGTATTCCATCCTCCTCGTGTTCTTCCAATGGCTTGGACCCCACTTTTTTCAAAGCACCCATTCTTCCTTGTGTGAACACTACCTAAGATGTGTAGAATCGTGTGTTTCAACTATTCTACTTCTCTTAATTTGAGCATTTGCACATCTATTATTGTAGGAACCTCGGCCTGTACGCCATCTCTCTCGACCGAAACAGAGAAACTATCATGGTCGTGCAAAAGCCAATTTCGGCCTGCACCTAGAGGGATAAGCAATTTCCCTTTTCCCATTCGACATCTTATGCTGTTAGTTTCTCCAATATCATCTGTCCAAGTAATCAACACAAATTCACCTGGATTATAGTCTTTCTTCATTAAATATTTTAAAAGCGGATTGGCCTGTTTAACTTCTTCTGGATAATCAGCAGTATATAATAAGCTATATTTGTAGTCTTTATCCATATCTGCAAATTCAATGTATAGCCAATCCGCTTCATCACCATCAATCGCAGACGAAAAATCTATTATATTACGATTATCTTCTTCCTTTAGCTGTAATTTCAAATCAGGAATAGTAAAAACTCTTTTAAGAGACCGCATTGATGCACCCAAAGAGCTTGGATAACTTTCCATATTTAAAATCTTCGCAGGAATTGAAATATTATTGTTAAAGTTTTTCACTTCTTCATAGCTAATATGTTCTGTTGGAATGAACATACTATCTTCTTCTGACCACAAATAATTCCCGGATGTTACCAACCAATGATATAAGTAATAACTCGCCCCTGTATCAAAATTTTTACCGACCAAGCTTTTCGTCTTTTTTAGAACATCAACGGCTTCCTTTGCCGCACTGAATCCCTTTACTGTATAGTTTATTTCTATTGTCGATACCCCTTTAAGATCATGTACATAATAATAACCAAAAGAAGGCATTGTTCCAAAATTGAAATTTGCTTTTTTTAATTCAAGATTTTGCTGTGTTTGAATATTTTCAAGCAATGATGGGCTGATGAATCCAGTTCCCAGCTTAGAGTCGGTTTCATTTTCAAGATATACATAACCATCAGGAACTTTATAGCAATACATCATTTTTGTCTCATTTCCAAGGAAGCCATAAGAGGAAGCCAATGCAGGGACAAACACCGCAAAGCAAAAAATCAAACTTTTTATTGTAGAGTTATGAATATAGCGATAAACATAGACAATTAGCATGATCGATCCCGCAATCAAAACGCCCAAACTTCGCGCATAGAGACTTTTAGGATCTAGCCTTACTGTCGTATATGTATATGAAATCATCAGCATGATTGCAGATGAAGACACAACGCATGCTTCCATCATATTTTCAACTTTTACTTTTTTCTGTGAAATTTTAAGGCCGCTTACTTCTAAAATTAAAAATATAACGATCCAAATAAATGCTGTTGGTATCAAAAATGATAAGACATAATACAAAGCAATGCGAATAAATTGATAATCATTGCTTAGATAGGGTAGAAAGCTAGCTGGTGCAGTTTGACCAAATCGTGCGACTCCATCAGCATGTATTGTTTGATTGGACATGGCCATTGTATGTTTAAATGTACCTATTAAGAGAGGCGTTCCTAAAACAGCCGGGAGAAATGTCAGCAGCCAGAAAATCCAAAATTTAAATGTCTTTATCTCTCTTTTAAAATCTATAGACTTTATGTAGGTTATTATTTGCCATATCCCTAATGGCATAAATCCCAGACAAACTGCGGCTCCGAACAAGGGATAGTATAGTCCATGTATAAAGCTGGACAAAAACCAAACCTTTAACCATAGATTCTTTTTTTCAATCATCTTTGGCAAAGAAAGCAAAAGCATGAGAGGTAGGATCAAAACAATTCTATTGTAGTTTAAGGAATCAAAACATACAGCAATGAGGAGTACATAGCATCTTTCCAAGTGACAAGCTAGCAATACGACTATAATAATCATGAAAAATGCATAGAAAACATTTGTAGAAATATTGTAATTTGATACAAGTCCTTCCCCAAAGAATTTAAAGAACCATCCATGCAAAACAGAATACATACCTGATACTGGTATATATTCTGAAAATGGCTTTTGCCCCAGCTCAAAAATTTGCGAAAACCCAATGATATTCTCAAATGGATGATGCATATCTGTCGGCAAGATTGCCCCTGTATTACTAAAATTGTTATAAGCCATAATTGCAATACAGCTGCTTATGCTGACCAGCCTGTTAACATTGGTTTCTGCCTTCCAAAATCGCTCTATATTTAGTCCCAATTCTATTAAAGCGATTATAATCATGACGGCCACAAAGCCCTTTACTAAATATGGAGCTTCAATAATTACTGTTTCATTGTTATAGTGATATTTCCTCCCTAAAAGAATCATCCATAAAAATGCAAGAAATCCCTGTATGACAAAAATTGCTTTAGAAATGACTTTCTCCCGATTGTTAGATACGAGAAGTATCCCCACTAGGACCAGCGTTAAGAAAGAGACGATACTATAATTGATTGTTTTCTCATTCCCTAAATATACAGATAAGCAATAGAATCCTTGAATTCCATATAACGATAGGAAATAAAAGCAGATTGTGTGTTTGACTAATTTTTTATCGATATAGAAAGTTGTTGCAAACAATAAAATTCCTATCAGTAGAATTTGGTTATAACTTTGATATATAAAATGCTGCACAAGCATCATTGTACAAAAGAAAGAAATACAATATGTCGGAAAGGAATTCTCGTGCTCATATGCGCCATTTCTTCGGATTTTGAATCCAGAAGACGCCTTTAAAACTGCAAGATACCACGTTAAGTATACCCCTGTTCCGGCAATAATGAGGATATATACAAGATTGCTCTCTTTTGTTTTTGCACTTGAAGCGTAAGCAACATGCTCTATTACGACATCTGTATAAACTTCATCCGTATTCCCAAACAGAATCAAGTATGCAATTATAAAGATTGCACTGAACAGAAACATTGTCATTAAAAAACCGATTTTTTTCTTGATTAGATTGTCTCTCTTCACAAACTTTCTCTCTCCTTCAAATCGACTTCTCCTCTATTGTTCTTCCGCAATCATTACACAACAAGTATAAACTCATTGCTGGAGAAGGTTTATCATTTTGACGCAACCTCATGATTCCTCAGAAAACTGCATAGATGTGAAAGCCAAAGCCAATTTTCGAGCATCCTCACTCACGCCCTGGCTTTTGGGTGATACGGCATCAGGATATTCCAAATCCAATATCAGTTTCCCTTCTTCAATGCAATCAGAAGGCACTAAAAATCGAATTGGCCCACTTGCGGACATAACGACTTCATCATAAAGAATCTGTTCGTTATGACGAATAACCAATCGCTGCGATGAATCGTATACATATTTTAAACCAAATTCACCAATCAAATCCCCTTGAAAGCTTCCCACATCCAGCACTATTTTCCCTGTTTGTCCTAACGACCAGGAATAATCTGTACCCTGTACGGTTGAAAGTCCCGACATGAAATACTTTTTTCCCTCGTGATCTACAAACGAGATTTTCTGTCCAATTGAATAGGCGTTTATGCAGTTTACAATTTGTGCAGACGCATCGGTTTCTTTCATACTCATCGAGAGAAGATTTATTGATAAATCTCTCATATCTGGAGAATCCGAGATTTTCGAAGGAACTGCTGTTGATAGTTGATATGATATTTTTTGAGTCCCCTCTGTGATAGATTCTAATGGAACAATAAAGGAAATTTTATTGTCTGTTTGTATTTGACTATACACCAGTACGTCGTTAAAAGATATTGTTACTTGCTGTGCTGAATCAAATATTGTATTCAACTCTATGTCTATCTGTAAATTTTTTTCAGGCAATTCAGCAAATTGAAATTTTTGACAGGCTTCGGTTTTACATGACCATATCCCCATTTTTTCTTGTAAACTGAAGCCACCAAACAGAGTATTAATCCCAACGCCATTTTCTGAGAAATTGAGTTCTTCTCCTATCTGATAAACCGGTATTCCTGCGACACCCATAAATTCAATCTTGCTGACATCTCTTGCTGGTGTTCCTACAGTAAACAATACTGGATAGTTCCAATTTCCTCCCCACGATCCCCTCAGAATCAACGGGCCTGACACTTGATATCTCGTGCGTTCTTCATTTTCACTTATATCAAATATTGACTCACCTTGTTCATCGTTGTTTCCATCAATTGCAATCGAAAGTGTAGGCAATATATTCTGAAAACTTATTGGTGCGCAATTTATTTTTAGTTCTTCTTGAACTTTTCCTCTGTTTTTTATCATAAGCATTGGGTTTTGGAAAAGGTCATATGCTCCATGATCTGCTAAGACTAAAATAGTGCTATTTTCATATATATTCTCTTTTTTTAATTCGTCGATATATTCACACAATAGGTTAAACACACCATGAATCTGTTCTTCCAATGATGTTCCTTTTTTATTATAGTGCCCATTTTCATCTAATGTAAAATAAGGATGCGCCCCAAACATATGATATAGCCTAAATGCTTTTTGATAGTCCTGTATTGTTATCCTCTTTTTTCTAAATTTTTGAATAAAATTTGCATCATCAATAAGATAAGGATTTCGTTCGCTTTCTCCTTGAAACTTGTTAAATGACTCGGAATCAACTGAAAACTTATTTTTTATCAATATAGGAAAATATTTATAGCCAACCAGCCGATAAAGCTGCCTTGCAAGGCCAAGGGGGAAATCTATTGTCAATTCTATTGCATCGGATGCATTATCTATATATTGCATAAGTGTTGATTCTGACACGTATTTATTTTCTGTATATAACCTGACATCATAATTGTTTTTTTTCAATTTTTTATATAGATTGACATTTTCGTATGCTGTATCAATATACTCCTCATATGGCTTACCCTCATAATAAGTCCCAGTTAATAGAAGTGGCATTCCATATGCTGTTGGGGCTCCCCCTGATACTGTATCATTAAAAAAAGTAAAATCTTTAAATTGATCTGTGTAGCGAGGATCATTCATGATATAATCTTCAAAAAATCGAGCATCCATGGTATCTAATACGAACACAATAATATTTTCATCTTTAGAAAGCGTAAACATTTCATCCGTAATCATATGAAAATTTTTTTCATTACGAGGAGCTGATATACACAGAGAAACAACCGCTGCGGTCTGCATACCAATCACAATGATAGAAATAACCACAAGCATTTCATGCCAGCTCTTTTTTGCAAAATGATATAATAATATAGGTACTGCTATACAGGCAATCCATATTCCACTATTCAGAATAACTTTTCCCCAAGAAGCGCACCAATCTACTTCCGTACCGTTCAAAAGCCCCATATTCCCATTCAGAAAATTTGCTTGCAAATACAAAGCCAATCCTGTCCCAAAGAAAAGAGATATGCAAATAAAACGCCTTCTTTTTACCAGTAAACCAGTTACAATGCATATAGCGAGCGTTAACAAAAAGAAGGCGACAATATAAATGACCAAGTCGACAATATCAAACCAGAACTCATTTGCATTACTAAAATACAGCTCAAGAGGTCCAATGACACAAAATGTAAGGGACATCAAAGTCCCCGATACAAGTAACACAAGAAAATCCGGTGTTTTCACCTGTTCTATCAATTGTTTTATCCAACCATGATGTTCAAACTCCCGACTTTTCATATGCTTTTCTCCGTCCTTTTCAAAATCCGCCATAAACTGTCATAAACGCATAGAAATTTTGTAAATTTTTATCCTTTTCAGCGAGAATCACTTTCTCGCGCCCTCCAATCAAGCCCAGCGGCCACTGTATCCCAATATCCGGGTCATCCCAGCGAATGCCATCGTCAAACTCTCCATAAAACTTCTCACTGCATTTGTAAGAAACAACGCTGCCTTCCTCCAGCACCAAATACCCATGGGCGCAGCCCGCGGGGACCAGAATTTCTTTGCGGTTTTCCCCTGTCAGATCAAAATGCACCCACTCCTGAAAAGTCGGGCTGTCTTTGCGCAGGTCCACTACAACATCCCACACATGGCCACAGATACACCGTACCAGCTTTGGTTGCTGTTTCTCCCTCTGGAAATGCAGCGCCCGGATAACCCCCTTGTGACTGGTCGTGTAAAACACCTCCGCTAAATCATGCCGGATCCCATTCGCCTCGAACACTTCTTTAGAATAGTCCTTTGTAAAGCTGCCACGAATATCATCCGCATTGAAAGGAACCACTTCGATCAACCCCGGAAGCTTTGTTGTATGAAACTCAAATTTTTGGATCATACCATCATCCCCTCCTGTCCTTTCCACCATTCCATCGTCCGCCTGCACCCCTCGGCAAAGCTGATCTCTGCTCGAAAACCGGTATCTCTTTCTGTCTGAATACAGTCAAACTTGTTCAAGGGTAAATCGATCCCTGTGAAAGGAATATCCCCAAACTGGAACTTCAATTCCGGCGCAATGGCATCCTGCATCTCTTCTAAAAACGCTCGCAAAGGTCTGGCATGAGAACTTCCAATCAAATATTCATGGAAAGGCTTTCCCCGCTCCCCAATGAGCCGGAAGGCTCTGGCTACATCATCTATGTACACAAAATCATAGTTCTGTGTTCCCGCCGTAAACCGCGGAATTTCCCCCCGAATACATTTCTGGATCGTAGTGTTCACCAAGCGCGGGCTGCGCTCTCCGATTCCATAGGCGTTGGTGATCTCCGGCCAAATGAGGTCAATACCGATCTGGGCCGCTACCGACATACACATCACATGGGCAATGACCTTTCCCCCGCCATAGATATACCCCGATCCAGGACGGTTTCCCTGTGCATAGGCCGCCGCTATCGTTTCATGCTCCATAATGCTGCCAGCACAAAGGAAGCGGCTGCATCCCAGTTCTTTTGCTGTACGGAGCGCATCCACCGTCCACTGGGCATTTTGGAGTTGAAGGGCAGTGTCCGCGCGGGCAGGTCCCGCACTGCCAGCCCAAGCAAAATGATAGAAAATGTCGTAGGCCGCTTTCGGTCGTATCTCTTTCAAACAGGACAACTCCGACAGGTCACAGGGAACAAACCGCACCCTCCCATCCTTCGGAAGGTTTCCAAAACAATCTTTCTGATCCAAGGCCAGGATTTCATATCCATTTTGTAAAAGCTCCCTGACAACGGCGCTGCCCACAAATCCATTCGCGCCGGAAACGATGGCTGTTTTCATCCTTCATCCTCCATATATTCTGCGATTTCCCGATCCATCTCCGCCGGAATATCTCCGTTATCCAGCCAGACTCCGCTCCATTTCACCGTTTGCCGGACAGCCTTTTCAATATGCCACCGCGGTTTCCAGTCAAAAGCTGCCTTGAGCTTGGAGCAGTCCAGCTTGAGAAAATTAGCCTCATGGAGAATATCCGTCTCCGACTGGTTTTCCCAAGCGATACCGTCTCCCCAGCTTTGACAGAATAGACTTACCAGATCTCCTGTCGTAACACAGTCACACTCATCCGGGCCGACGTTATAACAGCCTGCCAAATGCTTCTCCTCATACTGTCTCTTAGCGATCATCAAATAAGCAAAAAGCGGTTCCAACACATGCTGATAGGGACGGATGGAACGGGGGTTTCGTACGGAAATCTTTTTCCCCGCCTGAGCGGCCCGGACGCAGTCCGGAACAATGCGGTCGTTCGCAAAATCCCCACCACCGATCACATTCCCCGCGCGGGCAGTAGAGATGGCAATATCGGCATTCTGAAAAAAGCTCTGAAGATAGCTATGGGTCACCAGTTCAGAGCAGGACTTGGAATTTGAATAGGGATCGAAGCCATCCAGCGTCTCGTCCTCCCGGTATCCCCAGACCCATTCCCGGTTCTGATAGACCTTATCGGTGGTGACATTGAGGAAGCTGCGGACGCAATCAGAGAGCCGGACGCACTCTAAAATGTTAACCGTCCCTATCACATTCGTTTCATAGGTGTAGGCTGGCTCCTTGTAACTGTCCCGGACAATTGGCTGGGCCGCCAGATGGAGAACGATTTCCGGCTGAGCAGCATTGAATGCGGCTTTTAGCCTCTCCCTGTCCCGGATGTCCCCCAGAACGGAGGTCATTTTTCCAGTCAAGCCTGACAGCTCGAACAGATTCGGCTGCGTTGGGGCAGGCAGAGCGTAGCCGGTTACAATCGCTCCCGCTCCTGTCAAAATACGGCAGAGCCAACTGCCCTTGAAGCCGGTATGACCAGTGACGAATACTTTCTTTCCACGGAAGAAAGCCAGCTCATTTTGTTTCATCAATCCGTCCACACTTTCCAGGGGGCTTGTCCCGCCGCCCACAGTTTTTCGAGTGTCTCCTTTTCTCTGACAGTATCCATGCACTGCCAGAAGCCGTTATGCTTATAAGCCATCAGCTGGCCCATTTTTGCTACTGTCCCCAGCGGGGCCTTTTCCAGAATGGTGCTGTCATCCTCAATGTAATTGATAAATTCCGGCTGACAGACCATGAACCCGATGTTGATGAGGTTGCCGTCGCCTTTGGTCTTTTCCCTGAATTCCCGGATGTGGCCGTCTTCGGTAATATCCAATACGCCAAATCTTTGCCCTGCATTATAGGCAGACATGGTGACCATCTTACCATGGGAACGATGGAATTCCAGCAGCTTGGTGATGTCCAGATTGGAAACGCCATCGCCGTAGGTGAGCATAAATGGTTCGTTTCCGATATACTCCTTTACGCGGCGGATCCGGCCGCCGGTCTGGGTCTCAAGGCCGGTATCCACTACGGTTACTTTCCAAGGTTCGGAGGTATTGTGGTGGACGGTCATCTCGCCCTTGCCATTGGTAAAGTCGTATGTAATATCCGAGGTGTGGAGAAAATAGTCAGCGAAATATTCTTTGATGACATGCTGTTTATACCCAGCGCAAATGACGAACTCATTGAAGCCATAATGCGAATACAGCTTCATGATATGCCAAAGAATCGGCTTGCCGCCCAATTCTACCATCGGCTTGGGTTTAAACTGACTCTCTTCGCTAATACGGGTACCGTAGCCACCTGCTAAAATGAGCACTTTCATTTCATATCACACTTCTTTCTTTTTCGAGCCGAGATTCATGATCGGAAACAGCGAATGGTTTGAGGAGAGTCCCGCTCTGCCAGGGGGAAAACTTAGCGCCTTTAGGAAAACTGGAGCCCTGATAAAACAACTTTACCATTTGTTGTATTTTTCACTGTAAATTCAATATTTTCCCGCGGCCTATCCAGTTCAAAATAAAGGTCGTTCCGGCCACAACGCAGTTTTTTGGAAAGGATGTGCACCTGTCCAGATTCGGCCATAATATTCCCTTCCAATGTGCTGTCCTTCGGAAAATCAATGATAACGATGAGATGATGCCTTCCCAAAGGAAGTTTTATATAGGGGCCATACAGCATTGCGTCCGGTGAGATCTCAATCGAACCATCTGACCGCTTGCCTCCACCAGTCCAGTTCATTTGCACCAGATATTCTTTGGAGCATTCAGATGGCCCTCCCTGAACCCTTAGCTTCCCATACAGCAGACCTTTCAGCCATTCACGCCGAGCCGTCCCTCGCGGGAACAACACATTGCAAAGCTTCATATAGAGCTTTTCTTTTGATTTCTTTTTTCCCAGCACATCCCAGATTTGGTCTTCCATCTCTTTGGTATGGGCACGCAGTTCCTCCACCTTTTTTGCATTTTCACCCGCCTTGATTTCGCTCAGGAGTGACAGAAGATGCTCATAAAACGGAGTCTTTCTCGCATAACTCCAAAACAGGGGATAAAAGTCAACTCCGACCTCAAAGCATGGGAGAAGCTGCGCGCCATAGTGGACAATATAAGGGTCCTTACGCGCTTCAATGTAAGCGTCATAATATTTTTGCGGCAAATATCGGTGGTATAAATCAACATGGACATCCTTCATGACGACCATGTTCCATTGCTGGCTGACAAACTTGATGTGTCCCTTGCAGCAGATGTTCATCAAATCCTGGTCACAGGTGAGGTAACTGCGCTCACTTGCTTTTTGCAGCAGATATTCTGTTGTAAACTGCCGGCTGAGTGCGGGGATGTTATAAAGCGAAACGCCGCCCTGAAAATAGCTTCCCGCTTGGAGGAGGTCCAATGAATCAAGGTATTGGTGCATAGGGGAGGTATCGTCCATCTTCTGCCAGCAAATGACGGTCGTGTCCAGCGTCGCTGCGATCCAGCTGTCCCCCATATCCGTATCATACAGTTCCGCAATATCGTGGTGGATCACCATATCCGAATCCAGGTACAGGACCTTTTCATATTCTGACATCAGGCTCGGGATCAACAGGCGATAAAAAGTAAACTGCGTGTAGTAACTGGCCAGGGAAAACTGATAGTCTTTTATCACTTGGGTAACGTCAATAAAACGCAGAGAAACATTCTCCATGCCTTCGGCCATTCCTGCAAGTAAATTTTTATTCTGCGTTGACATATCAGTCAGCATAATGAAAATATCATAATACCGGTCCGAGGCCCTGTTGGCGAGCAGCGACCCAAGTGCCACCCCACAGATTGGCGCAAAATAATCACTGGAAGAAAAACAGACCGTTACCCCTTTTCCCGGAAAGGCTGGCTCGATTTTTGTATGCTTTCCCGGTATCAAGACCCTGGCGCGCTGCTGCTTCTCGTCCAATACACTGCGCGTCCCCCTTTTGGCTTTTTTCTTGTCGTACTGTAAACCAGGATGTGCAGCGATGTCCTCAATCATAAAACTGAGCTTTTTCAAAACCTTAGCCCAGGTGTAATTTTCCGAAATATATACCTGGGCATTCCGCCCCATCCCCTCCCGGATTTGAGGATGCTTGAGCAGATAATCCATACCCTCGCAAAACTCTTCGGAATTGGTGTAATAAACCCCGCATTTTCCGATTGTACAATGCTCCTTTAGAATCGCGCACTCCCCATTGACCAATGCGGGAATGCCACAGGCAAAGCTCTCCAAAAGGGCGATGCAAAGGCTTTCAAATTTTGAAGGGGCAACGGTGGCGACCGCTCCCGCAATCCCGTCAAACTTATCCTGTTCGCTGATAAAGCCTGTACAGACAATATCCTCTCTGGTTGGAATCTCCATGCTGGATTTTCCGATCAGTACAAGCTTTATGTTGGATGCATGTCTTCGCTTATAGTCACAAAAATACCGGACCATCTCATCACAGCTTTTGGAGGTGTCCACCCTCCCCACAAAAGCGATATACTGTGACCGTATTCCATATTTCTTTCGGAAACGCTCTGCATCCGGCTGCTGTGGGAGGTCCACCCCACAGCCGATGATCTCCCCCGGAATCTCATCATTTCTGTAAAAATAGCGCACAAACTCCTGCTCACCGTTTGTCAAAAAAGCAAACCAGCGAGGCATCTGGAACATTTCATGGAAGATAGAGAACCGCATCCAAACATCGTCATGTGCGGTTGGGATAAAAATAGCCTTTTCTGCCACCAGCGGAAGGCAGCGGATCGCGGTATAATAGATATAGGTGATGACCAGAAATGCCTCATAATCATCCTTGTGTTTTTCCACATATTTTACAAGGTCTGGGCAATATGGGCCTTCTGCATCCGCCCATTCCAAATCTTTTTCTGGGCTTGTTTGTCCACCGGAGCGGACGGTTTTGCATAATTCATCCGAAAGGGCCTGAAATTTTGCCCAATCACGCCCCTTCTGATTCCGGAAGCGCAGCACGCGTACACCGTCTATCTCACCTTCGCCCGACGGATAGTACTGGTCCCAATCCATGTATTCCAGTGAAGTAGTGGTCAGTACTGTGACATCATACCGTTCCTTCAGGTGTTCCGCCAACGCTTTCGCGTAAAACTCCCCGCCGCCGCTTACCTCTTGACCATATCGCTGCACAATGATGGCTATCTTTTTCATTTTCCACCCTCACAGATCAAACTTTGCAATTCTTCAGAAAATCTCTGGATTGACTTTTTCTTGTCAAAATCCTTTAGCCGTCTGGCTTGCCCTTCCACGATGCTGCTTCTGAACCGCTGGTCATTTCTAATCCTGTCGATCAGTGCAGCAATAAAGACCGGGTCCTTGGTATCACTCAATATCCCGCTTTCCCCTAATGTCCCCGGAATGGCTGTGCTTCTGTAGGCGATGATGGGGATATCAAACAACATGGCCTCCAACAACGGAACACAAAATCCTTCATGTTCACTCATACAGAGAAAGACATCCGCCAGCGAATAGAAGGAAAGAATCTCCGGGAACGAAATATGCCCGGGAAAAACGACATCTTCCACGCCAATCTCTTTTATATAGGCATTCAGATAATCCATATACTTCTGGGTAAAGGCGGAACCCACTAGAATCAGCCGCGCCGTTGTGTCATATGTTTTCTTGTAATAAGCGAATATGCGGATGATATCTTCAAATTTTTTATTTGGCGCAACTCGTCCAACAAACAGGAGGTTGGTGCATCCATCTGAATATTTTCGCAACGTCTTCTGATCCGGCGGCTGAAAATAATCCTCAAAATCTAAAATAATGGGAACCACCGCAATCTTTTCCGGAGGGTATCCCATACGGATCAGATTTTCTTTGTTAAATTCACTATCTGCAATGACACGGTCAAAGCAGTTTTTCAATCTTGCAATTTCCCGTTGGCTTTGGTAGAGCCTCTGCTCCGTCTCATCAGAAAACCCATGAAAAAACTCCGGCGGCGTCGTATTGTGATAAACAGCTACCTTTTTGCAGTCCCAGCGGGGAAGCATCTGATTGATTTTGGAGCACTCGCACATATGGTAAATCACAACATCTTCCTTTTCCGGATTTGGCATCTGATCGACCGGAAGGACAAACCCCCTGGGGAATCCGGGACCACAATTTTCGGCATAAATCTGCGTTTGAAAGCCAAGGCCTTTGATCACTTCCCCGGTCATACACGCGCTGTTCCCGATGGCGTCTCCGCGTACGATCGTCACCAGCATTTGATAGACTACCATACCCTACCTCCTAGCGGCTGTTCCAGTGCTGCTTCCAGTTCCCTAATCCGTTCCTGTTGAAAATCAATCTGGCGTTTCAACTGTTCAGTCCTTTGCTGGTTCTCCTCTGCCAAATCGCTGAGCATCCGCATCATATGTACGCTGTGTGTATTCCACTCGTTTTGATCCAGAACGAGCGGTTCTACATAAAATCTAACCAGCCGCCGGATCACCTTTTTCATCCACAGCAACAGGCCCCCGACCACCGGACGGTTACAGAAAAGCGGCCTGCGCGCAGGAACATTTGCCTTTTGTGCCAAAAAATCCAGCTCTTCCTGCAAGGATATATTCCCATTGTTTTTCAGGGAAAGGAGTGAGACACATTCCTCTGCTGCTGGAATCCCGCACTTCTTTTCTTGCGCTGCGACTTCCTCCCGTATTTCCTCTACGATTTTTTCGACATCCGCTATCATTCGCGCCACCTCAATCTATTTTTGAGCTCTCTTTCTTCTGGATTACTGTAAAGCCAGGCAGGAAACTTTCACAACATCTGATGTTGTATTTTGAATCAATACTTCCACATTCTCCGTCGGTTCATCCAGCGAGTAATCTATTACATTTTCACCTGGATGCAAAGTTCCGGATTTCAAAACAAACTCGCCGCTTTTCAGGGTAACCCTGTATTCCAAATCCGCCTGGGCCTCTATCACAACATGCCACTGATAAAACCCCTTCGCGCTGGACAGATAAGGACCATACAAAAGGTCGCCGCTTTCAAGCAGAAAGTCCCGCCCCTCTCTTTTTCCTGTGCCCAAAACAGACATCCTGTCCATGTAACTAACCTCTGCATCCTTCATTCCGTATACGCAGCAGATAAAATCGCTGTCTTTTGTCTCGTCATGCAGCTCATCTATATACTCTAAAATCTCAAACCCGGACTTTTCAGCGAGCACCTCATTGGATTTCCCTGTGAAGAAATGCGTATGAAAACGCGTAAACTCATACATATAGGCATAACAGGTTGTGCTGTGCGAGATTTGTGCCCTCGGGTCCTTTAAAAGCGTTTTCATAAACTTCATATCTGCGACCGGGTCAATCAGATGTTCCAGCAGATCGTTGGAAAATATCCCGTCAAACCGCATCCCTTGGAGTACCAGGGGATCGGTAATGATATATGGGTTTTCGCTGTCTGGGGTGTAAGGTTCATACCCAAAGACCTGATACCCCTGTTCCCGCAGGGCTTCTACCGTATGGGACCATCTTCCGCAACCATAATCCAGATAGAATCCATCCTTATTTGGATTCAGCAGGTAAAAGGCCTTTAACTCTTTTCCTGTATAATCCATCTCGTTAAATCCGAAGTAATGGACGATATAATCCTCATCCTGTTCTTGTTTCTTTAAATTACTGAATTTGGTAGGCCCGAACACCACTCCGCATTCAGGACAAACATAGCGGATAAGCTTTCCGCCGTTAAAAATACAGGCGCTTATTCTTGTCTCATACTCTTTTCTTTTGTGTGATGCGCCACAAATATCACAGGTCAATTCATCCTCTGGGGATTCCGTATCCGCAACGATCCGGTCAATCTGCCTCCATTTTACCTTCATCAGCTCACGCGATACCGCGCCAATCTTCTCATGAATCTCTTTCTCATACTGTTGGCTGCGCTTGCTTCCGTCCTCTATCTCCGCCTTTTGTTCCGCCAGACGGTCTGTCAGCGCTGTGATGTTTTGTTCCGTCTGCACTTTTTGTTGTGCCAGACCATCCGTCAGAATTGCGATGCTTTGCTCCGTCTGCGCCTTTTGTTCCGCCAGACGGTCTATCAGCGCTGTGATGTTTTGTTCCGTCTGCACTTTTTGTTGTGTCAGACCATCCGCCAGAATTGCAAGCCTTTGCTCCGTCTGCATCCCTTGTTCTGCCAGACGGTCTGTCAATTTTATGACGTTTTGATCCGTCTGTACTTTTTGTTCTGTCAGACGGTCCGCCAGCATTGCAATATTTTGTTCCGTTTGTGCCTTTTGTCCTGTCAGTCGATCTGCCAACATTGAGATACTTTGATCCGCCTGCTCTTTTTGTTCTGCCAGGTCATCCGCTAACATCGCAATATCCTGTTTTTCTTGCTCCCTCTGTAAATCAATTGCCTTATTTCCTTCTGACGCAGCGATATAGAGCGGCCTGATTAACCACCAAAGAATGCGATAAATTCGCCTTTTGATCCAGCCTTTTATTCCACCCTCCGATAACAGGCTTTGCGGGTATTCTATGATTTCCCGCCATTGGTTTTCCTCTTGATATTCCAGCTTCTCTTGTTCCATATTTTACTCATCCTCACCATAAGCGGTATGTTTCTTTTTCAAATATCCTGTCAACCCAGTGCCCGCCAATAATACAAAACAAACTATGACGGTTCCTGCCATTCCTTTGCTCACTTTTGGCGCCAATCTCATCGGAGAAATGACAATATCCTGTATCGTATAACCCGCTGAATCCAGTGTGAAAAATCGTAACAGGGCATTCTCTGGATGGTTCTCTCCGGGATTCAACAAAAAATTGATTTCATTGCGCCCCTCCTTTAGACTTAAAAAAAGCTCCTGTTCATCACGATCATATCCATACGCCGGTTCATATAAATCCACATGCAGAACGTTCCCCACAGATTCTGCCGGGCAATCTATCCAACATTCAACTTGAATTCTATCCAAGCCTTCCAAGGACACCAATGTAGAATATCCGATAGGACTCCCAGGAACAGGATTGTCCATTTGGAGATCATTTTCTGATATTGTTTCTCCCCTAAAGGAGGAAAAACTCTGTGTGCTGCGAAGTGGCAAATCAGGGATTACCCGATATTTCTCCGGTCCACAGATATGGCTGACTACCGTCAAAAGCGCCATATAGCAAACAATAATTTCTACGATCATCAACCCTTTGAAACGGCGCTTTCCATGCGTTTCCTTCTCTTTCATGAAATTCCCTTGCCTTTACCTTCTAAAAATTTTTCATACTGATTGCAGATTTCCTCCGTCTCTCCAAACGCAACCTGCTTCCCCCTGTGCAGCCACAGCACCTTGTTGCAAAGCTCCCGAATCTGTCCCAGCGAATGCGACACCAGGATCGTTGCCGCGCCCCCGTCGATAATCTCCCGCATCTTGGCCGCACTCTTCTCCTGAAACGCGCCGTCTCCCACCGACAGCACCTCATCCAGAATCAGGATTTCCGGCTGTACCAGTGACGCAATCGAGAACGCAAGCCTGGACTGCATCCCCGTAGAAAGCTGCTTGAACGGCCGCTCTTCGAACTCCCGTAGTTCCGAAAAATCCAGAATCTGTTCATAGGTTTCATCCATGAATTCTTTCGTATATCCCAGCATCGCTCCGCGCAGATAAGCATTCTCTTTCACGGTCAGATCACCATCAAAGCCGGATGCCAGTTCCAGCAGCGCAGAAATATTCCCATTTCGTTCAATTTTCCCCGACCTCGGCTCCATCACCCCAATAACCGCCTTGAGCAGCGTCGATTTTCCTGCGCCGTTCGTCCCGATGATCCCCAGCATATCCCCTTTTTTCAGCTCAAACGAAACGTCCTCCACCGCCATAAACGTTTCCACACGGTACTGATGCTTCAGATGCCGCATTGTCCATTCCTTCAACCCAATATCCTTAAAATCCCCGATCTTATAGCTGATCGACACATGCTCTGCTTTCAACATTGTTTTCATCGCAAACCCTCAAACATAATACAAGAATTCATGGTTATATTTTTTATACATATAAGCCCCAACCGCAAAGGCTCCCAACGCATATGCCGCAGCCAACAGATGAAATCCCAGCGAAGGGATCGCCCCATCAATCACGATCTTCCGGAAATAGCGGAT
>NZ_QZEG01000048.1:0-21205 GCF_009917605.1 Anaerotruncus sp. 1XD42-93
AAGGAACCTCGAATCAGGCCCTATTATATTGGGGAAAAGCGGCTGATTACCTTGATGATGAAAATGGATGCCGATATGGTGGTCATGACCATGACCGACTTAGAAAATTTTCACATCAAACGTAGCTATGTACGAAAAAATATTGAATATATCTATGTTTTCCATGCCCCTCTTAGTTTTATCATGACATTGCGTGACGGGGCCCTTGATCATTACGACACGATCTTTTGTACTGGGAAAGGACAGGTAGAAGAAATTCGTAAAATAGAATGTCAATATTCACTTGCAGAAAAAAATTTAATTGAATGCGGATATAGTGTCATTGAAAATATGAGGCGACACTACTTAGAGAATGAGGAAAACTACAGAAATCAAACTATAAAAAAAATACTAGTAGCCCCATCTTGGCAAGAGGATAATATTCTGGATCTTTGTTTAGACCCCCTTTTGAGTTCGTCTCTACGAGACGGCTGGCAGATTATTGTTAGACCTCATCCTGAATACGTCAAAAGATATGGAGCTCGTTGGAAGAAGTTACAAGATCAATATAAAAATATATCCAAAGATAAATTGATTTTACAAAGCGATTTTTCCTCTAATGAAACGGTATACAGCGCAGATGTTCTTATCAGTGACTGGTCCGGTATTGCTTTTGAATATGCTTTCTCAACTAGAAAGCCGGTGCTATTTATTGACACTCCAATGAAGGTAGCAAATCCCAATTATGCTGATACAGTTGCAGAACCATTAAACCTGACACTAAGAGGAAAAATAGGAATTCAGCTAAAACCGGAACAGACAAATCAAGTGGGAAAATCCCTGGAATATTTATTGGAGCATGCAGCAGACTATTCTCAAAAAATTGCCGAGCTAACGGATGAGTATCTTTATCATATGGGGCATAGCGGTGAGATCGGTGGTCGCTATATACTTTCAAGTCTTCAGAAAAAAGCAAAAAATAAACCGCAAAATCTCCATTAGGCTAATAAATAATCGAAAGATGGAATGAATTTCATATGAATACTTTAATTTTAAACTCTGGAGCAGGTACCCGTATGGGAGAGCTCACCTCTCAACATCCAAAGTGCATGACAGAAATACAAAAAAATGAAACTATCATCAGTCATCAGCTTAGATTATTATCTCAGTCTGGGGCCGACAAGGTGGTTATCACAACTGGTCCGTTTTCTGATATTCTGGTGGATTACTGTTACTCGCTAAAGCTTCCATTGAAGTATATATTTGTAAATAATCCCCGCTATCATGAAAGCAATTATATTTATTCTATTTATCTTGCGCGTAAACATCTACGTGGAGACGACACACTCCTAATGCATGGAGATTTGGTCTTTGAACCATCTGTTTTAGAAAAAATAAAGACAGCTTCAACCAGCGTTATGGCTGTCAGTTCTACTGTGAATCTTCCTGAAAAAGATTTCAAAGCTGTTGTTTCAGAAGGGCGGATACAAAAAATAGGCATAGAGTTCTTTGATAATGCTGTCTCAGCACAACCTTTGTATAAATTGCTAAAGAAAGATTGGGAATTATGGTTAGATGAAATAGAGAGCTTCTGCGAAAAAGGAGATATCACCTGCTACAGTGAAAATGCTTTTAATTGTATTTCATCTGAATGCTTGATTTATCCGTTTGATATAAAAAATGCCCTTTGCAGAGAAATTGATACTCCAGAAGATAGAGAGGTAATTTCGTCTGCCCTTGAAAAAATTTCAAGTAAAAATTAAGAAGAGGGGGATGAATATGCCTCAACTGATATGGATGGGGAATGAAGGATATTTTTATTTAACAACCTATTTAAAACAAAAAGAAATCAAAAAGCTATTTTTAGTGTGTGATCAAGCTATCGCCCATTTACCTTTAGATCACTTTTTTACTCAATTGGAACAGTTAGGAATCACTATTACACGTTTTAATAATTTCTGTGTAAATCCCCGCTATGAATCCATTGTTGACGGAGTAGAATGCTTCCTGCAATCAAAAAGTCAAGCAATTATTGCAATCGGTGGCGGTAGTACAATTGATGTAGCAAAATGCATTAAGTTGTATAGTACCATGGATTCAAATACCTGCTATTTAAAGCAAAAAATTATTCCAAATAAAATTATGCTAATTGCTATCCCAACGACTGCAGGAACCGGCAGCGAGGCGACTCGCTATGCTGTAATTTATCAGCATGGAGAAAAACAGTCTATTACACATGAAAGCTGTATTCCATCAGTTGTCATCCTTGACCCTTCTCTTTTAAAAACTTTACCAGATTATCAAAAAAAATCAGCTATGATGGACGCTTTATGTCATGGAATTGAGTCTGGATGGTCCATTCATTCAAATGTTGAAAGCATGGAGTACTCATTAAGTGTAATCAAAAAGATTATGAAATGGATGCCAGATTATCTGGAGGGAAATCCCGAGGCTGCAAATGAAATGTTGACATCTGCAAACCTTGCAGGGAAAGCAATCAATATCACGCAGACAACTGCCAGTCATGCGATGAGTTACAAATTGACTTCTCTTTATGGTATCTCGCATGGACATGCTGTAGCAATATGCCTTCCCCATCTATGGAAATACATGAGGACGCATCTAAAAACGAAATGCATCGATCCCAGAGGATATAAGCATGTAGAGCAGAGCCTTATAAAATTGGCAGAAGCACTGGGATGCCCTGATACAATATCTGTTGAACAATATTTGATGAATATCCTTCGGAAGTTGAAATTAACTGCACCGCAATCTTGGAAAAAGGAAGATATTCTTATCCTTGCAAATTCGGTAAATCCCGTTCGCCTAAAAAATAATCCTATAATGCTAGACTCACAAGTATTAATGGAATTGTATGGAGAAATTTTATTAAATACTTAGCAAGGGGGGGTAAAATAATATGAATATCGAAAATTTTGTAGATGCTCTTGATGCAGATTTTTTTGCCGGGGTGCCGGATTCTCAATTAAAAGCTCTGACAGCATTTCTGTTCGATCGTTATGGTATCTCCTCCCAGCATGTCATTGCCGCGAATGAGGGAAATGCGGTTGCACTAGCCGCCGGGTACCATCTGGCAACCGGAAAAGTCCCTGTCGTTTATCTGCAAAACAGCGGACTTGGAAATATCATCAACCCTGTCGCTTCTCTGCTCCATCAGAAGGTATACGGGATTCCTTGTCTCTTTATTGTTGGCTGGCGTGGGGAACCCGGTGTGCACGACGAACCGCAGCATATTTTTCAAGGCGAACGGACAATCGAACTGCTCGAACAGATGCAGATTCCCGCTTTTGTTATTGGCCAGCATACAACTGAGGCGGAAGTCCGCTCCAAACTTGAGGAATACCGGGAGGTATTTCATAAAGGCGGACAGGCAGCTTTTGTTGTCCGGAAAAATGCGTTGGAATATGCGCAGCAGACCTCGTTCCCCAGTCGCAATACCATGCGTCGGGAGGAAATCCTATCTCATATTTTGGATGCCTCAGAAGAGGGAGACCTCTTTGTTTCTACTACAGGGATGGCCTCCCGTGAGCTGTTTGAGCTCCGTGAAGCCCGCGGGCAAGATCACGCCCGCGATTTCCTGACTGTTGGTTCGATGGGGCATTGTTCTTCTATTGCGCTGGGGATCGCACTTCAAAAGCCGGAACGCAGAGTCTGGTGCATTGATGGCGATGGCAGCATTCTGATGCACATGGGTGCTCTGTCGGTAGTAGGTGCGAACGCCCCAAAACGGTTCATCCACGTCGCTATCAACAACGGCTCCCACGAATCGGTAGGCGGGATGCCCACTGTGGCAGGAAATCTGGAGCTTTCCCAGATTGCGAAGACATGTGGCTATACATATGTTGCGTGCGCCGCTGATTTTGATGCATTGGATGATGCCTTGCAACGATTGAAACAAGCCGAAACACTGTCTTTTCTGGAAGTGAAGGCGGCGACTGGCACACGAAAGAATTTGGGAAGGCCCACAACCTCCCCTATTGAAAATAAAATCTCTTTTATGAATTTTTTAGCAGGGAAATAACGGTCTCTTTGCAGGCCCCAACCGCGTCCGAAGCCTGCAGAGGAAGGAAAAACATTCATAGAAAGAGAAAAGATGGTGAACAGAGCTTATGTCAGACAAAAAAGTATTTATGTGTATGAGCACCGACGTGATCCATGGTGGTCACATCGAAATCATAAAACGTGCCGCAGAACTTGGGGAGTTGACAGTTGGTGTCCTCACCGATGAAATCGTAGCCACCTATAAACGTTACCCGCTCCTTTCCTGTGAGGAACGTATGAAAATTGTAGCCGGGATCAAAGGTGTTTCCGCAGTTGTCAAACAGGAGGACATCAGTTATCGGGAACCACTGCGCAGGATGCGCCCCGACTATGTGGTGCATGGCGACGACTGGGTCACTGGGTTTCAAAAGCCGGTGCGGGATGAATGCATCCAGCTTCTTGCGGAATATGGCGGGGAATTGATTGAATATCCTTACTCCATCAATACCCAGTACGACCGTTTGGAGGCCGCCGCCAGATCTCAGCTTTCCATCCCGGATATCCGTCGGGGCCGCTTGAAATGGCTGATCGAAAAGAAGGGCATGATCACCTGCATGGAGGCTCACACTGGCCTCACCGGTTTGATCGCTGAAAAAACGGTCATCATGGAGGAAGGAACAATCCGGCAGTTTGACGGTATGTGGGTTTCCTCCCTTTGTGACTCCACCATCAAGGGAAAGCCTGATACAGAGCTTGTCGACTTCTCTTCCCGGATGAACACAATTAACGACATCATGGAGGTGACGACCAAGCCGATCATCCTTGACGGCGATACAGGCGGTCTGACAGAGCATTTTGTCTATACCGTACGCAGTCTGGAACGGGTGGGTGTCTCCGCGATCATCATAGAAGATAAAACCGGCTTGAAGAAAAATTCTCTTTTTGGTACAGAAGTCCCTCAGCAGCAGGACACCATTGAAAATTTCTGTTATAAAATAGCCGAAGGAAAGCGGGCGCAAAAGACCAAAGATTTTATGATTATCGCCCGCATTGAAAGCCTCATTCTGGAAAAGGGGATTGACGATGCCCTGACACGTGCACGAGCTTATGTAGCAGCCGGCGCGGATGGCATTATGATCCATTCCCGACGCAAGGAACCGGATGAAGTATTTACATTTGTCCAGCAGTTCCGTGAGGAAAACCAACGCGCGGTTCTTGTCGTCGTACCGACCTCCTATAATGCTGTATACGAAGAGGAGTTTAAACGTCGGGGGGTCAACGTGGTGATCTACGCCAACCACCTGATCCGCAGCAGTTATCCGGCTATGCAAAAGACGGCTGAAACTATCCTGCGCTGCCACCGCGCCAAAGAAGCGGACGAGCAGTATTGTATGCCGATCAAGAGTATCCTTTCCCTGATACCAGAAGAATAAGGACCTGATAAATAGAAAAAAGGTGCCCAGCCCGGATA
This sequence comes from Anaerotruncus sp. 1XD42-93, assembly GCF_009917605.1. Taxonomy (NCBI): domain Bacteria; kingdom Bacillati; phylum Bacillota; class Clostridia; order Eubacteriales; family Oscillospiraceae; genus Anaerotruncus; species Anaerotruncus sp. 1XD42-93. The sequence continues at coordinate 5,453 of NZ_QZEG01000048.1, forward strand.
TACCGGGCTGGGCACCTTAGATATTTTTACCGTTGGATAGACTCTGGATAGTTTGTGACTTTCATCGTCTCCTCATTGATATTCAGCCGACAGGCGGTGGTAATCTTCGCACCCTTTTTCACGGTCAGCTGTACCGGGTGTTCGGCATCCCCGCCAGTAGGGATCACATCAAGGACGGTATCCTGCCGGGCGGTATAGATCGACTCGAATTCGATCACCGACTGTCCATCGGTCGCCTCGGGGCGCAGTTTGACACAGAAGCTGCTGCCCTGGAACCCATCTTTATCGTAGTTTTCGCGGGTGATCGTCCAGACCAGTCCTCCACCGGTCGTGGTACGGATACGCTTGCTGAATTGGGTAGTGTCCCGCAATTGTGCACTGTCTGCCACCTGATAAGCATTCCCATCATCGTCCCGGACCCGGTCAACGATACGGCAGTACACCGCATCCCCCTTGACCCCACGGCTGTACGGGGCGGCCAGCATCACATAATTATAGATCACCGTATTGGACAAAACCTTACATTCTTTGGAAAGCACCGGGCTTTCAGCAGCATACGCGGGAATCGCAATCCCGCAGACAACCAGGACAGCAAGCAGGACGGAAAGCAGTTTTTGACGCATCGGGGAAACCCTCCAATCAAATGGAAATCATGTGTACATCACAGACTGTCTGAAAATATCGGACCCATCGGTTTTTCCAGGAAACGGTACCTACTATTGATTTGTCCAATTTCAAACAGACTTTATCGTCCAAACAGTTAAGACAATCGCTTATTTTAACTGTCGGGCAAAACCCGCAAGCACGCTTCGCGTGCTGGGTGGCCGTGGAATCTGAAGGCGGCAGTCCTGCCGCGGATCTGAAAAGAAACAGACCACTTCTCTTCAAATGCTTCGATTATAGAATAAGCATAACAGGATAATATGTCCAAATTGTGACGAAATCGAAAACGATGCAGAAGGGTTTACAAACGGAAGGATTTTGCGTACAATAAGAGCAGGAAAACAAGGCATCTTTACGAAACAGACAGGAGAGAAAAACGCATGTTAGAACAAAAACGGATTAGTGTCATCGGCGGTGGGCAGATGTGTGAAGCGATCTTCAGCGGTGCGGTCGCAAGCGGCGTCGTACGCCCTGAGATGGTGACGATTACCGATCTGAATGAGGAGCGGCTGGTGGACCTTGCGACCCGGTATGGCTTCGCAACACTCCCCAACGACCCGCAGAATGAGGGGGCAAAGGAGGCGGCACAGCAGGGGGACATTCTGGTACTCGCGATCAAGCCGCAGTTTGCACGCGCAGTGCTTGAGGCGCTGCGGGATGAGCTTCGTCCTGACCAGCTAATCCTGTCGATCATGGGCGGCGTGACGCTGGACTTTCTCGAGGGATTCTTCCCGGAAAACCCGGTGGTGCGGGTGATGCCCAATACACCGATGCTGGTGAGAAAAGGGGTTGCGGGAATCGCCGCAGGAAAAAATGCGCAGCAGGAGCATTGTGACCTTGTCAAAGAGTTGTTTGATCTGGTGGGGATCTCCTATCTGCTGCCCGAGCGTTTGATTGACCCTCTCACCAGCATCAGCGGCTGTGGGCCTGCGTTTGCGTATCTGATGATCGAAGCGATGGCAGACGGCGGTGTGGAAAACGGCCTGCCCCGGGAGATGGCAATTCAGCTCGCCGCTCAAACGCTTACAGGCTCTGCTGAAATGGTCCTACAGACCGGACGTCATCCCGCCGCACTCAAGGACAGCGTCTGCTCGCCTGGCGGCAGCACGATTGCCGGCGTGCACGCGCTCGAGGATGGCGGGTTCCGCGCTGCAGCGATCAATGCGGTTACCAAAAGCTGCGAACGAATGATAGAGGTCGGTAAAAAAGCCTGAATCGCTTCCCGCACTCCTTTCAAAAATTTTGCAGAATTATCGGGAATAAACGATTGTTTTTTTGAAGAAATTGCATTATAATGAGAGAAAATCATTACGCTGGATTGGAGGCGTGTTTCATGTCTAAAAGTTATGAAGCAATTAAACAATATCTGGACGATCAGGAATGGAGATATGACTACCGCGAAGAGGATGAATATTTCATTATGCGGATGAACATGCAGAGCGTTGACAGCTGCACCTGCATCATCCAGCTCAAAGAGAACGATGACTTCACCGTTTATTCTATTTTCCCGCTCAAGGTCGCGCAGGACAAGCTTGCGGCAGCGGCGGAATACATTGCGCGCGCCAACTACGGCTTGACAATCGGCAATTTTGAACTGGATTTCGACGATGGCGAGCTGCGCTACAAAGCGACCGCCCCTTGGAAGGACACGCCGGTGGACCCTGCGCTGATCGACCGGATTGTCAACATTGGCTTCTGTATGGTCGACCGCTACGCGCCTGGTCTGCTCTCGGTCCTGTATGGCAATGTTGCCCCAAAAGAGGCGATCGACAAGATCGAAAACAGCGAAGACTGACCATCATTCCCGCGCAAGGGGGATCAACAGAAGGAGGCATACCGATTGTTCCATCTATTCGGCCGCAGGCGCCCGGATGAATTTACCGAGCCGCCTCAGCCCGCGACCCTTCCGGTCAGCAGCCCGGAAGGATACGCATCTTATGTGCTGGCCTGCCGCAGTCGTGCCCAGCCCAAGTTAAAACGGCTGTTCGAGAACTATAACCTTGAGGAGTGCACCAGCATACAGCTCGACCACGATGTTGGTACTGCGTGGTTCCGGCGGTCGGATGGCAGCAATATCGTAAAGTTTTCCTATATTCCTGTTGGGATGCTGGCCGCCCCCATTGGCATGTGGCTTTGGTCGTGGGCCGACCCAGACAACCTGCTCGCCGAAAAATCCGCAAAGCTCAAGGAACTTGCTGCGCTCACTGGGCAGGAATTTTATGCGCTGCCCAATTTCCCCATTTCTGATGAGCAGCTTTATGACATTCTGGCGATCTCAGCAGACTATCTGGATGCGATTGCCCCCTATATCGCCCCGCTCAATGATGGAAACATGAAACTGTTCCTGGCTTTGACCGAGCGGATTGACTGACAGAAATACTGACCCTGTAGAAAAGCTGGATGTGCAACGCACATCCAGCTTTTTCATTCGGCTTATTTCATCAGCTTATCTAACAGGACAAGCAGCTCTTCGATCTTTTCATCCGCGCTGCCTGTTTCAAACGCCTGCCGTACACAGCTCTCCATATGCCCGCGCAACACCTCTTTGTTGGCGCGGGCGAGCACCGAACCGGTCGCCATGATCTGGTTTGAAATATCCATGCAGTAGCGGTCCTCCTCGATCATCCTGAGGATACCGTCGATCTGTCCGCGGGCCGTTTTCAGCAGGCGGCTCACCTGCTTTTTATCCGCCTGCATCAGGAAAGGGAGACGACTTCATAGCCCGCATCGACCACCGCCGCCTTGAGCTGTTCGTCACTGACTTTGCCTTGGGTCGAAATCGCCGCGCATTTCGCCTCGAGATCCACTTTTGCGGAAACCCCTTCGAGCGAATTCAGTGCCTTCTCCACCCGCGCACTGCAATGTCCGCAGGACATGCCTTCGATCATCATTTTCTTTTCCATACCATTTTCTCCTTTGTTCTCTGATTTGGTTTCTCCAACCCGTTCCGGCGTTGTGGCCGGAATGGGCGCGGAGGTATCTGCAACCGCCTTGCGGCGGGGCTGGAACAGCTTGAGGCGGAGCGCATTGGAAACAACACAGACCGAACTGAGGCTCATCGCCGCCGCACCAAACATCGGATTCAGCCTGAGTCCGAAGAGCGGGAAGAAAATCCCTGCCGCCAGCGGAATACCAATCGTGTTGTAGAAGAACGCCCAGAAGAGGTTCTGTTTGATATTGCGGATCACCGCGCGGGAAAGTTCGATTGCGGTCACCGCGTCGAGCAGGTCGCTTTTCATCAGCACCACATCCGCCGACTCGATCGCAACATCGGTTCCCGCACCAATCGCGATTCCGACATCCGCGCGGGTGAGCGCGGGCGCATCGTTGATCCCATCCCCGACCATCGCAACCTTTTTGCCGGTCTGCTGGATCGCACTGACCTCCCGCTCCTTATCCTGCGGAAGCACCTCCGCGACCACCCGGTCGATTCCGAGCTGCCGCCGGATCGCTTCGGCCGTCCGCCGGTTGTCGCCGGTCAGCATCACCACATCAATCCCCATCGACTTAAAAGCGTCAATCGCTGCCCTGCTGGTCGGCTTGACAGTATCCGCCACCGCAACCAGCCCGAGCATCCGCCCTTCCGCCGCAAAATAGAGCGGTGTTTTCCCCTGCTCGGAGAGTGTCTCCCCTTTCTGTTCGAATCCATCCGTTGGGACACCATTTTCCCGCATCATCTTCAGATTTCCCGCCAGGAACCGCTTCCCGTCAATCCGGGCCTCGATCCCCTGCCCTGCAACCGCCGAAAAGCCGGTCACGCCGCGGAGCAGAAGCCCACGGGCAGATGCCTCCTCAACGATCGCCTCGGCGAGCGGATGCTCGGAAGGCTTTTCAATCGAAGCCGCAGCCGAAAGCAGCAAATCCTCTTCCACGCCGGGCGCGGTTACCAGATCGGTCACCCGGGGCTTGCCTTCGGTAATCGTGCCGGTCTTATCCAGCACAACCGTGTTGATGGTGTGTGCTGTTTCGAGTGCTTCCGCCGATTTGATCAGGATACCGTTTTCCGCCCCTTTGCCGGTCCCGACCATGATTGCAACCGGGGTCGCAAGCCCCAGTGCACAGGGGCAGGAGATCACCAAAACCGCGATCCCGGTTGAGAGGGCGAACTCGACCGAATAGCCAGCTACCAGCCAGGCCGCCGCAGCCAGTACTGCGATCCCGATGACCACTGGGACAAAGATGCCGCTGACCTTATCCGCCAGCTTGGCAATCGGCGCCTTGGAATTGGCGGCATCCTCAACCAGGGCAATGATCTGTGCCAGGGTCGTATCCCCGCCAACCTTGGTCGCCCGGAACTTAAACCAGCCGGATTTGTTGATGGTGGCCGCGATCACCCGGTCGCCCGGATGCTTCTCAACCGGGATGCTCTCACCGGTCAGAGCGGATTCGTCCACCGCGGAACTGCCCTCGGCGATCTCGCCGTCAACCGGGATGCTCTGCCCCGGTTTCACGATCACCATGTCCCCCACAGCGACCTCTTCCACCGGGATTTCGATTTCAGTGCCGCCCCGTTCCACCAGCGCGGTCTTGGGCGCGAGATCCATCAGCTTGGTGATTGCTTCGCTTGTCTTGCCTTTGGAGCGGGTCTCCAGATATTTTCCCAGCGTAATCAGCGCAAGGATCATTGCGGCAGACTCGAAGTAAAGGTCCATCGAGTACCGGCTGACCATCTCACTGTCACCATGCCCCAGCCCGTAACCGATCATATAGATTGCAATAATCCCATAGACCATCGCCGCAGTCGAACCAATCGCAATCAGGGAATCCATATTGGGGGAGCCTTTGAACAGCGTCTTAAAGCCAACCTTATAGTATTTCCGGTTCACATACAGGATCGGCAGCGTGAGAAGGAACTGGGTAAACGCAAATGAAACCGCATTCGCATTCCCATGGAGCCAGTGCGGGAGCGGCAGTCCGGCCATATGTCCCATCGAGACATACATCAGCGGGATCATAAACAGGAACGAAACCACCAGACGAAACTTCATATTGGAAATCTCTTCCTGAACATGATCGACCGGCTTCTGCGCCTGCCGGACTGGCTGCGCACTGTGTACCGACGCGCCATAGCCTGCGTCCTCCACCGCGTGGATGATCTGTGGGGCATCCACCGCGGCTTCGTCATACTCAACCGCCATATTGTTGGAAAGCAGGTTCACCGTGACTGCGCGGACTCCCTCCACCTTCGACACCGCTTTCTCCACATGCGCCGAACAGGCCGAGCAGGTCATACCCGTCACATCGAATTTCTGTTTCACCCTTATTCCTCCTTCTCCCCCCCTCACAGGGGGTGTGGGTCTATAAGGCTATTTTATACCAATACAGTCTATTTGTCAAGAGATTGTACTGTCTCTGTTCCTATAGAAAAAATCAGATCACTACTAAACAATTGTTTGTCATCCCTCTAGTGTATGTGGTATAATAGCTGACAAGCAGCTATTATACCGGAGTGATGGCCAGAAGGAAGGACGTACAATGATTGGCATTCTCTTTGATTTTAATGGAACCATGTTTTTTGACGAGAGCTTTCAGGAGGAATCCTGGAAATCGTTCCTCATGAAAAAAACAGGGCGCGCTGTCACAGACAAAGAATTTCAGAAATATATCCATGGCAGAAATTCCGACTTTTCCCTGCCCTACTTCTTAGGGCGTCCACTGTCAAGGGGGGAGAGCGAACTGTTAGAGGAAGAGAAAGAATCCATCTACAGAAAGCTTTGTTTGGAGAGCGAATCGTTTCAACTCGCGGATGGACTGCCCGCATTTTTAGACGAACTGGTCGCTCGAAAGGTTCCGATTACGATTGCAACCGCTTCGGGATGGAACAACGTCAAATTCTTTTTCGAGCATCTCGATCTGGACAGATGGTTTGATATCGACAAGGTCGTTTATAACGATGGGGCACTGCCCGGAAAGCCTGAACCCGACCTGTATCTGAAAGCGGCAAAACGCCTGGGCGTGGATATCCATAGCTGTATCGTGTTTGAAGATTCTGTGTCCGGTGTCGAGTCCGCCAAACGTGCCGGCGCCCTGAAAACAATCGGGGTGGCATCCATGCGGAAAAACTACCTGTCAAATGAGATTGTTTCTGACATCATCCACGATTATTCCAACCTGGCACTGTTATTGAAAATGATAGGCATAGAATCTGACGAAAAGGAGCTGCAACATGAGATTTGAACGTTTAACCACAACAGAGGACCCCAGATACACAGAAGCAATGGAACTATACCGCATCAGTTTTCCATTCCATGAACAGAGGGAGCCGGACTCCCAGTCACAGATTATGAGCCACAAGGACTACCAGTTCCTTCTGATTTATGACGAAAGCCAGTTTGCCGGCCTGATTTTATGCTGGGAAACCGAGCAGTTTATCTATGTCGAACATTTCTGCATCCTGCCCGCCATGCGAAATCGAAAATACGGGCAAAAAGCCTTGGAACTCCTGAACCAGAGGGGAAAAACTGTTATTTTGGAAATTGACCCGCCGGTTGATGAAGTTTCCATCCGTCGGAAATCGTTCTATGAACGGGTGAGTTTTCAGGCAAACAGCTATACGCATTGCCATCCTGCCTATCACGCAGGCTATGAGGGGCACCACCTGGTCGTGATGTCCTGCCCGGAACCCCTGTCCGAAGCGGGTTATGATGCGTTTGACCGGTTTCTGAAAACCGTTGTAATGCACGTCTCCCCATAATTACAAAAAACAGGAGGTCTATCATGAAAAAATGGTATGATGAAGAGTATGCATTTACGATTGAAGTCATCGGGTTTCTCCGCGGCGACCATACCGAGCGGTACTGCCGAAACGGCGAAGAGGTAGGGGATCGGTATACCTGCACCTATGGTTGCCCTGTCAACGCAGATGGGCAGGGAATCTGCTCCAAGACCATGATGATGCTGTTTCCAATCATGGAAGCGATCAGAAGTGGTGGTGATCTGGAAAACATCGGCGGCAGCAGCAGATACTGCAAGGATATTGTCTGCCCGGATGGCTGTGTTCTGTTCCGGCTGACAGCAGAAAACCTTGGAAACGAAAATTTCTTCAAAGGAAAATTTTTTGATTGACCGAATGTTCGTCAACAGCCGGTCACTTGTGCGGCACAACATGGATAAGCTGTGAGTATCGGTTGCGTCAAAACCTTTCCACTGTCCATGAATGCTTCTACGCCCGCTCTTTTTCTAAAGAGCGGGCGTTTTCAACCGATATGCACCAAATGAACAAGAAAACGCTCTGTACTGCAAGATCAAAAAACGCAGGCAGCGCTTTGACAGCATAACCGGAAGGCTGCTGGCGGGTATCCATACAGATTTTTATGCAGGAAAAGCAGAAACCCTCAAAAGATTTCCGGGTCCAATCCGATAAAACTTTCCAGATAAACTTCCGAAAAAGAGCGGATTTGTTCCTGTTCTGCCGCGGCACTCTCATCATAAATTGCCGCGACCCGGAACCCGGCCTGCGCAGCAGTCTGCACCGCATGTGCCGCATCCTCAAAAACGACGGTATCCATCTTTGAACTGCCCAGCCTCTCAATCGCCCGCTCAAAGATAAGCGGCTGCTGTTTGCCTGAACCGGCCTCATCGCAGGTCATCAAAAAATCGAGCAGTCCAAGCACGCCTGTACGGGCCAGAGCGGCTTCGGCTACGCTCCGGTCCGAGGCGGTCGCAACACAGAGCCGCACCCCCATTCCATGCAGTTTCTGTAGGAACTCCTTCACACCCGGCTTGAGCGGAAGTACATGGAGGTACTGTTCGTTGACAAACTGCAAAATCTCCCGGATAATCTGTTCCGGCGGGTCCTCCACTCCAAGCTCGGAACGCAGATAATCCGCAGTTTCCCGCATCCCCAGCGCGCGGACACGCTCAACAAAACCGTCCGGCGGGACTTTTCCCTTGGTCCGAAGGTAATCCTCCCCCACCGTATTCCAGACGTGCATGGAATCCAGCAGGGTGCCGTCCATATCAAAAATAGCCGCACGCAGCATGGCAGCCGCCTCCTTTGGTCAGATTTTATAACGGGTCCATCGCCCGCTTCGGAACCGCAGCCAGGTCAAGGTAAACCGGGTCGCCTGATCGGCAGTCAGTCCGAGCCATGCACCGGTCAGGCCCAGGCCCAACGGATAACAGAACAGCCATCCAAAAATCGGGCGCAGAAAGGTGACGCTGATAAGCGAGACAATCGCGGCATAGACCGTATCCCCCGCACCGCGCAGGCAGCCCGCAAAGACCACTGCCGAGATTTGCAGGAAGGTGATGATTGACAAAAACAGGGTGATCGTGCGGCTGTATTGCAGGATCTGGGGGTCACGCGAAAAGAGCATGAAAATCTGCCGGCCGAGCGAAAGGAAGATGACCGCCAGCCCGGCCGAGAAGAGGGTCGCAAACCGCTGGCAGATGCCACCGTAAAGGCGCGCCATATCCGGGCGCTGCTCCCCAAGGCTTCGTCCGACCATTGCAATGGCTGCGACCGAAAGACCGTCCCCAAACGAGAACGAGAGCGTCAACAGGTTGACGCCGATCTGATGGGTGGCAAACGCGATGGTCCCGAGTTTCGCGACAAGGATCGAATAGGTCAGGAACCCAACCCTCATAAAAATCTGTTCCGCAAGGGTGCTTGAACCGATCTTGAAGATTGCTGAGAGGGTCTTGCGCTCAAACCGCGCATGTTGAACCCCATGCAGAAAGATAAAATGGTCGGGATGCAACAGCGAGCGGATGCTCATTCCACAGGCACAGGCCGAGCCAATCACTGTCGCGATTGCCGCCCCTGTCACACCAAGACGCGGGAAGCCCAGTTTTCCGCCGATCAGCAGATAATTGAACACCACGTTTACCGAGTTGGAAACCAGGTTGGTGCGCATAGCAATTTTGGTATTGCCCGAGCCGCGCTGTGCGGCGTTGATCACCATGGAAATGGTGTTGCAGATCAGCCCGCCCATAATGATCCGGAAATAGGCGACCGCATCCGCGTGGGTTTCGGGATGCGATCCGGCAAACCGGATGATCTGGTTTGCAAAAAGGATGCTGATGGTGCTGACCACCGCTGTGAGCAGCAGGGTAAGCAGGAGCGCCTGCATCAGCACCCGGTTGGCATCCGCCCGGTCCCCTTCCCCGCGGCGGCGGGCAACGATTGCCGAGATCGCCACATTGAGAGAGATGAACACTGCCAGCCCGATAAATTTAGGCTGGGTGGTAAGCCCAACCGAAGCAATCGCCTGCGAGCCGATTGTACCGACCATGATCGTATCAACCATGGCCACCAGCGCAATCAAAAAGGACTCAAGGATCGAGGGCCATGCGATGTGAATTGTCGAGATCAGAAGGCTGTGGTAGTCCGGGACATCCCCGAGAATCTGGGTATTGCGCAGGAGCCTGTCCACCCGGAAGAGCTGCATCGCGCACCATCCCCCTTTCTATGTCTCCTTACAGTTTACACCTGTTCCAGAGGAAAATCAACCCGCCTGTTTTCCCGGGAAAATGTACAGGGCATTTCAAGGGGAAACACTTGAAAAGAATCCGGATGATTCTTTTCAAGCCCGCGTAAAAAACTCTACAGAAAGCTGCTGCTATAGCCTCTCTTCGGGTGTTGTCGTTGTCCTGTACGTCTTGTACCAGACGGCTATCATCAAGGAAATGCCCCCTCCTTTTCAAACCGCCCACGCAGCACCGAGATCGCCTTTTTTTCGATGCGTGAAACGTACGAACGGGAGATATCCAGTTTTTTTGCAACCTCCCGCTGGGTGAGCGGACGGTTCCCCCCCAGCCCATATCGCATCACAATGATCTGGCGTTCGCGCTCGTCCAGCGCTGTACCGATAAACTGGTAAAGCTGCTCCGATTTGATATGCAGGTCAATGCAGTCAACAATATTGTCCTCTTCCGACATGACATCCATCAGCGTAAGGCTGTTGCCATCCTTATCTGTGTCGATCGGGTCACTGATATAGACATCCTGCGCAGACTTCTTCTTGTTGCGGAAGTGCATCAGGACTTCATTTTCAATACATCTGGAGGCATAGGTGGCAAATCTTACGGATTTTTCCGGCTTAAAAGTCGAAACTGCCTTGATCAAACCGATGGTGCCGATTGAGATCAGATCATCCTGATCCTTGAAGGTACTGTAATATTTTTTGATGATGTGCGCGACCAGCCGCAGGTTATGTTCGATCAGTCGGGCTTTTGCAGCCTCATCCCCGAGGGCGATCTGTTCGAGGCATTCCCGTTCCTCCTTGGCGGTGAGCGGACGGGGAAAGGAACCGGTCCCGGTGACGTGCAAAGCAAAATAAAGAAGATCGCAAAGATACGCGAACAGAGAAAACATAGGGAGCCTCCTTCATTCTTTTATATGAGCAGTACTATCATATATACACAAAAAGGCTCGCTTTGTGCAAGTCCTGGGCAAATACCAGCGAAAAAACCGCAGACGGAAACAATTATCGTAAAAAACAGTGGGACAGCATATATTCTATAAATTGGAAATTGCACAGAGCCACTTGACGGATGGACCATTTTCCGATACAATAAAATTTGTATGAAAGCGAATTGGACAGCGGCGGGATGCCGGAAACGGCGTCGTGAGGAAAGTCCGGGCTCCACAGGGCGGGATACCTGCTAACGGCAGGCCGAGGCGACTCGAGGGAAAGTGCAACAGAGAGATACCGCCATCCTCGGATGGTAAGGGTGGAAAGGCGGGGTAAGAGCCCACCGGGATGCGGGCGACCGCATTGCCATGTAAACCCTATCCGGAGCAACACCAGCTGGAACAACGCGGCTGCCCGCCGGGTTCCGAAAGGTGGCTTGAGCCGTATGGCAACGTACGGCCTAGAAAGATCGTTGTCCGCGACAGAACCCGGCTTATAGATTCCCTTTCTGCCAACTGCGCGTTCCGGTTTTCCGGGACGCGCTTTCTGCACCTCCTTTTACGCCGTTATGGTTCTTTTTCCCTATCTCCCCGCATAGGCTTGGAAGGGAGGTGGCAGAGATGGAAACCCTGTTTTTTCTCGGCGCGGCAGGTGCGGCACTCGCTGTACTCTGCGCATTGGCCGCGCTGGCGCGTTCAGGCAGATTTCTGCGTTCACTGGCTTTTTCTGCGGTCACCGGCAATCTCGCCCTTTTGGCCGTCTGCTGGAGCGGCGCATTTACCGGTGTTCTATTCTCCCCCAACCTGTTCACAGTCGGGGTGGCGTCCCTGCTTGGTATCCCCGGTGTAATTGCCATGCTGATCTTCAAATTGATTTTTCGGGCCTGATCTGGTATGATATAGTCATCCGGCACATTTGATATGCTGGATGGCTATGCAATCTGAAACAGGCCTGCCATTGGCAGTCTTGCAAAAAATCATTCTGATTCTTAATATCAGGATAGAATCCAAAGAGTCAGACAGGAGGACAAAAGCATGGAAGTCAAACGGCTCAATGGGGCAACCGACGACCTGTCCGATGCATTTTATGTACGGGAACAGGTCTTTACGATCGAGCAGGGATTCACCCTCCCGGACGCTGACGGGTACGACCCGCAGGCAGTTCATCTGGTGATTTACGACGCGGAAAAGCCGGTCGCAACCGGCCGCATCTTCAAGGATGATGGATTCTTCCATCCCGGGCGGATCGCCGTACTGAAAGACTACCGCAAAAAACAGCTCGGACGGTTGCTGATGGAGGAGCTTGAAAAGATCGCGCGTGAACAGGACGCAGCCTGTCTTCGGCTTGGCGCCCAGCTCTATGCTGTCCCATTTTATGAGCGGTGCGGATATCGGGGCACTGGCGAACGGTTCATGGATGAATTTTGCGAACATGAAATGATGGAAAAAATCCTGTGACGATCCCCGTTTCCAGAAACAAAAAAGCCTGCTGAAAAGCAGGCTTTTTGACTATCTGACATTACATCTTCGAGCTGATGAAGTAGACCGCCAATGTCACGACCACAAACGCAATCCCCGCGTATTTGGTGACCCGGACCATCGTGGCCTGAAGGGTACGGCTTTTGTTTTTGCCCAGATAAGAGGACTCATTCGCACCGGAAAGGGCGTTCATACCGCCTCCCTTGCCCTCCTGGAACAGGACCGCAACCACGATGACAACGGCGCAGAGCATGATGATGATACCGCCGACGATTTCAATAACGCTCATTTTCAAACCTCCGATAGACCGCATTACAAATTTAACTCGTGATATTGTACCACAATTTCCCCGGATATGCAAGGGCTGAACCCGCATTTTCGACCGGCTGGCCGAAAATTTTGCGCAGGACAGGGAAAGAACGACCCCTAAGCTGGATTTGTCTTTTCTTTTGTGCCATCATTTATTGTAATCTCTGCTGCGCTTGTGTACCCTTCCAGCCAAGCATTCAATTCCGGCCATGGTTCGAACAGGTCAATCTCAATGTATCCATCCGCCACCCAGTAGTCCGGGGATATGTCATAGATTTTGTCCTTATTTTTTTGGATGATCTCCTCTTCCCATAAATCTGCGATCATTGCATCCATCTCAGACTTTGAAAATTTCACGATACTGTAGGAAAAGGGGATTTCCGGATCCGCATATGACTCCAAAATTTCACTTGCAGCCGCCTGATCGACCACATAAACTTCAAGCACTACCGGCAGACTCTGTTTTACCTCTGCCCATCCCCCAAAAATATCCGGGGGAAGAATCTTTTCCACCTGCTTTGAAAGTGCATAAGCCCGGTCTACTAAACGAAGCCGTTCTCTCGTCGCCCTCTCCTCTTCCTCCTGCTCCGGGGTAAGCGGCGGAGGCGGCGTCAAAGGTTCGACCGGCTCCCCGGGCGGGATTTTATCCAGGTCGGAGGACGGCGGCTCCGGTTCGCTGGAAAGCTCCGCTGCGCTGGAATCCACCGGCTCGCTTGAGGATGGCGGCATACTGGCGGGTTCTGCCGCATTGGAGGTGGCCTGCGCACTGGGAACCGCGCTGGAAGGTTCGGCCGCACTGGAAACCTCCGGCTCCCTCTTGGATTCCGTTTGGCTGGAGGATTCGCCTGCGTTGAGCGGCTCCGGCTCACTGGAGGATTCCGGCTCGCTAGAGGATTCCACCTCATCGGACGGCTCCGGCTCGCTGGAAGATTCCGGCACACTGGAAGATTCCGGCACACTGGAAGATTCCACCACGCTTGAGGACGCCGCCCCGCTGGATGCAGCAACAGGTTCAGTCTGACCGGTACATCCGGTCAGACTGAGCAGTGTTGCACATAAAATGATAAATCTATTTCTCATCTTTGTGAACCTCTCTGTAGATGTAATTGCAACTTTATAGTATTGCTTTGAAAAAATTAAACACCGCTGGAGTCATTTTCGCGCCACTATTTTCGCCTTCATCTGTGTCCTTCAAGTGTGTGGCAAAACCGGCATTGTAGTTAAAAATTCCTACAACATAATAATCATCATCATAAATTGGCGCACCACTCTGCCCACTTAAAATATCGTGACGAAACTCTAAATCATAAGGACCAACGCTCCTAATTTTATCGCGGCTAATACGGGCCTTGTACTCTCCTGCCCGATATCCACTAACCAAACAGGTATCTCCCACTTTTGCGCCATTTGTATAAAGACCAAAATAGCCTTCAGATGCCGTTCCTGCTGGAAGTGTAATCGTTCCATAATCGTAACGCCAATCTCCTGCTACTGTGGAGGAAGAACCCGCGCTCCATTGGGACGGATAGCGCAGCTTACTGCTGTCAACAACAACCGTCTTATGCGGAAGAACAACTTTGATACTTTTCGCCTTACCGCCGTATCTACCGTCATACAGGCAATGTGCCGCTGTTCCCATCGCATGATCTCCATAGAGGAAACCTGTGCCCTGCCTTGTTTTTCCATCCGGATAGTCGATAAATAGCTTCGCATCAGCTTTGTATCCTCTTCCATCTGCCGATATGGCTTTCCAAGATTCATCATCGCCAAAAATCGTGCAAGGACGCACTGACGGGTTCGGGTCATAAGGTTCTGTTTTATCTTGAGAGTCGCCTACGGCAGAGGCCGACAAGCCCATAGTCAGCAACAGCATGACAACCAGAAATATGCTTACACTCTTTTTTAACATATACTGCCATTTTTCTTCACTGTTTCTTTCCCGTGATACCCCCTGCGCGCATATCTGTTTATCACAATTCCATCATATCACATATGGATAACATTGTCAATTTATTTATTTGTAAAAAATATGTTAAATATATAAAAAATAATTATATCGTTATCTTTATAAAACAATGCATCCTGGCCATACTAACAACGGTTTTTACTCCGAAAAGCGTTTGCACAGGGATGATGCAGGCATCCACCCGGTGGCTCTGGGCCGGGGACAGACTGTTCAGCGCGTTCCACAGACGGCAGAACCGCTCCTTGAGCTCCAGAACCTCGTCCGGGGTGGGCTCGTGCAGGCAGGCGGAATATTCGATGCCGTCCTCGCAGTCCAGAGAATACTGCGAGAGCTGCCGCTGGTAGGCCGCCTCGTAGCGGGCGATGCTCTTCCTGGCTACCTCCAGGGTATCCCCGCACATCTCCATAACCTTTTTCTCCCGGTAGTTCCTGGGGGCGTGGATAAAAATACGCACCACTCCCGGATAGTTCTGCAGCACATAGTCCGCCGAACGGCCAATGAGCACACAGGCTCCTGCCTCCGCAATGTGGCGGATGGCCCGTTCCTGCGCCACGATGGCACGCAGTATGGGGTCGGTGGTCAGATACAGCTCCCGCATGACAGCGTTTTCATCCGAGTTGGTATTGGAGATAAATTCCTGTGCCAGACCGCTCTCCTGGGCGGCGATGGCCACCAGCTCTTTGTAATAACAGGGAATGCCCAACCGCTGGGCAACAAGCTGGCCGATCCGTTTCCCGGCAGATCCATGCTCCCGCGCTATGGTGATGATTACGCCTTTCCGGGAAGGCCGGATCACCGCCGCAGGCTTAGAGGCTTTCGCTGTCTGCCCTAACCCCTTCCACACCCGAACCCATGACCCAAACGGTGACCAGAATGGCTAGGTTGTGTCCCTAAAGTCAAGAAATAGAAATCCAAACAAAAACAGCGACAAAATGAACAAGGGAAAGGAAAGATTTAGCAGTTTTCTCATAACGAGTAG
>NZ_QZEG01000049.1:0-20296 GCF_009917605.1 Anaerotruncus sp. 1XD42-93
CTCCTTAACTTGTTTCTCATAAAATGCCCTCCTGATATTTTGAAAAATGTATGGTTCCCAATTCCCTGTGCTTACAGGCAGTCTATTTCCATTCCCCGCCAGCAGGCGGGCATCCTCTGCCACGAATCAGTTTTTCCTGCCATGAGTTTCCTTACCGTCTCCCTGAACCGGGATTCCGCAAGCGGGCGGACGATAAAGTCAAAAATGTGCGTCCGTATCGCAACCCCCGCAAAATAGGGGTCATCCGTAATCCATATCACCAGCGCATCGCCAAACCGCTCCCGGTAAGCGCAGACAAGCTCCATCCCCTGCGCGCCATCCACGCCTACCACCACAATGTCGTACTTATGTTCCAGGTGGTAATGCCCGTCCATGCTGCCCTGCGACACACGCATTCCTGGTGACTCATCCGCAAGTATCCCTGAAAGCATCCCATATTCCTGCCTGCTCTTCGTAAAAACAACGGCATCCATTCCCGTTCCCTCCTTTTCCCTCCTGTGAAAACGCAAAAAGACCGCCGGGGAGCGCGGCATCCTGCACGGCATGATAAGCCTGCAGGAAATGCCCGCCCCTGGCGGTCCTGGTTCTGATGGAACTATATGTAAAAAGACACGACAAAAGGATAGTATTATCCTGTCTGTCTGTCTGTCTGTCTGTCTGTCTGTCGCTAATTATCTCCCGCTGTGCCATGCCCTGTCAACCTCCTTCCGCAGAAAATTTCTATTTTTAAGATAGCAGAATTCCGGTAAAAAACAAGGCTTCTGGCAGGAACGTCAATTTTCTGGCAAGAACGTCAGGGAATTTTTTAAATGGGGGGGCTGGCAGATTTGAAACTTATCTTCTTTTGTGCTATACTTAAATTGGATTTTTATACGAATTGAGGTGAAACCTATTTTAAAGATAGCTTTAGTGGATGATGAACAGGAATACCTGGACGGGATGGGAAAGCTCTGCAGCAGTTTCGGCAGAAGCGCCGGATACCCTGTGGAGGCAGTCCCCTTCTGCAGCGCAGGGGATTTTCTTGAGGCGTTTAGCGGCGGCAGCTTTGACCTTGTGTTCATGGATATCTATATGGAAGGCATGGACGGGGTCGCCGCCGCACTGGAAATGCGTAAGTCTGACAGCGGCTGCCTCCTTGTGTTCCTGACCTCCAGCACGGATTTCATGCCGGACGCCTTCTCCTGCCACGCCTTTGAATATGTCACCAAGCCTTTTTCTGAAAAGCGCATCTTTGACGTACTGGCGGACGCCGTGAAAGTGCTGCCGCAGGAACAGAAATACATAGAACTTGCCGCGGACAGGAAAACCGTGCGCGTGTTCCTGAGTGACATTGCTTCCGCAGCCACGGACGCACATTACATAATGGTCACACTTGCAGACGGCAGGGGGCTGCGGTGCCGCATGACCATACCGGAATTCATGGAAAAAACAGGCGGCGACGCCCGCTTCATCCCCATCAATAAAGGTATTGCCGTGAATGCCGAATTCATCCTTGAATTTAAAAACGGATGCTGCGTCATGGAAAGCGGAGCCAGGTTCCCGGTCCGTGTGCGTGACAGTGCCAGGGTAGAGCAGATGGCAAGCGATTACCATTTTGAGAAAATACGCAGCAGACAGCGGCACAGGAAGGGGGAATGAACATGGATATGCACAGGCTTCTGTCAGCACTCCTGCAGCTGCTGGTCCTCATCCCCGGCGCGGTGTCCTGTTACCTTCCGGTAAAAAAGCAGATGAAATATACGCCCGCAAAGACCGCCGCCCTATGCACAGCAGTGATCCTGCCTTATTCCCTTGCCACCGCTTTCCTCCATGCGGCGTTTTCCATCAGCATGGAGGCGCTGTTCTTCCCCGCCCTCGTGCTGTTCTTTTTCCTGTACCGCCGAACGGTGGACATGGACCTTTCCCGCGCCCTCGCCGTTTATGTGGGGGTCTGCGCCATAGAAACCTTCCCTGCACAGTTCGCCTATGCTTTTGACGCGCGGCTGCACCCCTCGTTGGGCGCGGCGGATTTCTCCCCGGAAGCTGCCCTGTTCCAGCTTGGGCTTGCCACCCTTCTGCTTGCCGCCTTTTTCCGCCCTGCCACGGAGAACTTCTCATGGGCGTTGGATAGGCTGGACTCCCCGAAGCTCTGGTATTCCACGGTGGTGCTGTCCTCCGTGTTCCTGGTTTTCAATGTGCTTGCCGTCCCACGTTCCTACTCCACCCTTTATGCTGGGCGGATGTACGAGCTGTTCCTTGCTTTCGAGGCGGGCGCGATGGCGGTTCTTGTTGGCATTTACGTCCTTTTCTACCGGGGCGCCACACTCATACTGGAACAGGCGGAACTTAAGGAACGCTCCCGGCTCCTTGAGATGCAGTCCAGCCAGTACCTCTCCCTGCTGGAACACATCCGCCAGACCACAAAGCTCCGCCATGACTTCCGCCATTCCATCCGGCTGCTCGTCTCCCTTGCCGAGCAGGGTGATGTCGGCAGCATCCGGGCGCACATGGCGGAATATGAAACCGTACTCTACCGGCACTCTATTGCAAATTACTGCAGGAACGCAGCGCTGAATGCGCTTTTCGGCCATTACCGTGAAATGGCTGATGCTGCGGGTATCCAGACAGACTGGAACATTGAACTTCCGGAGCCTCTCCCTTTCGCGGAGCTTGACATGACAGGGCTGTTTGGAAACCTGATGGAGAACGCCATCGCCGGATGCCTGACCGTCCCGGAAAGCTCGCGGTATTTTTGCCTGACTTCCCAGGTTCGCCACGGGAACCAGTTGTATATTGTTTCCACCAACAGTTTTGACGGGAAGGTCAGGAAAGGGAAGGACGGCTACCTTTCCACAAAGCGCAACGGAAACGGAATCGGGCTTTCTGCCATCGCTGCCACAGCGGAAAAGTATGGTGGCTCAGCAAAAGCCTCCAACAGCGGCACGGAATTTTTTGTGGACATTGTGTTGAAGATATAGGGGAGGGTGCAAATGAACACGGGGGTTCACTTTTTCTGGACACATCTGATAGACACCCCAAGCCTCCAAAGTGCGTGGGTTGTCCCAGAGTGCGGGACAACGTGGTTATAGGAAATTTCCGATAACGTAGGCAAGCAATGAGCCGGAATATCCTTTTGGGATATTCCGGCTCGCTTGTTGGGGTTCCCCCAAGCCCCAGGCGTCCGCCTGCGCGTCCGGCCGAACACGCCTATCGGCGTGGCTTTGCGCTCCCTGCGGTCGCTTCCTCCTGCACATCCGCGCAGGAGAGGGGCGGCGCATTTTGCGCCGTTAGGAGGTTTCCGAGATTGACAGAAAATTTTATTCCTCTGAATCTTTCTTTGTTCCGTTCTTTGTGATGATAAGCTGCCCCTGCTGGCATTTCACGGTGATTTTGTCCCCGGCGGAAAATCCGGTCTGTTCCAGCCATTTTCCTTGTAAAACAATCTGCGGCGGAGCCTGCTTGTAATTGCCGCGCCCGTAACATACAGTCAGCTTGCGGTCATCCATCCGTCCCCCTTTCCCGCTGCCTGCCGGCATACGATTTCAAATACATTCCCGTCGTCAGTCATGACAGTAAGTAATCCGTTCCGCTCGTCTGTGTTCAGGTCGGCAATTCCCATCCCCTCGCTGTCATTCAGTAAATCAAAAAGCCTGTCCTTAAAATAGTTCAGTTCCATTTCTGTTCCCCTTTCGTATTTTATTGTTGCTTATTAGCGAATACTTAAAAACAAATCCTGCCGCCTGTCTGCCGGTTAAGCAAAACAAATGCTGCAAAAAAAGTAGTGCCGTCCCGGTTGGAAAGGGGCGGCACTTTTGCGTCACCGCTCCGGTTTGGGCTGTTCTTTTTCCTGCGCCTGCTCCGGCGGTTCCAATCCTAAAATCTTATCCACGTTGCGGAGTGCGGTCTGGTAGGTAATCATATCCTGCCGCAGCGCCTTGTACTGTTCGTACTGTTCCCGTTTTTCTTCCAGCAGCGCAGCATATTCCGCTGAAAGCTGCGCCACTTTGGGAATGGCCTTGCCATCCAGAGCGTCAAAGGCTTTCTTCGCGGCTTCATGCTGGGCAATCTCCGCGCCATGCTCCGCGAGAAATTCTTTCTTGTGGCGGGACTTCTTATAAGCCGCGTAGACTTCCCGCGTTTTGGAATACTGGATGATGTGGGTTTTTAACTTTGCTACTCCTGCCATCCGCGCCTCCAACTGTTTGATTTTTTGTGAAGCCGCATTGAAACCGTCCTCGGCCTGCGCTGCCCGAAGCGCCAGTTCGTCATAATCGGCCAGTCCGTTTTCCATCAGGAAATTCAGCGTTTTCGCCGCTTCTTTCAGGTTGAAAATTTTCGCCCAGCGTTCATAGCCTGCGCCTTTTCCGGCGGCAAGTTTCGCCTGGATGTCAATCAGGAGATTGACCTTTCTACCGGTTCGCTTCGGCGCTGTTTTTCCTGCCGCCAAACGCCCGCGCTGGCTGGTAATTCTGGCGCGCAGGGCGGTCTTGGTATAATCGCCGCCCAGCCGGTTCACCCTTGCAGGGCGATCCCATCCGGGCAGACGGAAGCCGGGATTTTTGCCGTCCACAACCTCATATCCCTCAGCCCGCATCTTTGCCAGAAACTCCTCATAATGATTGCACTCCGGCAGCACCTTGTCAATGGTCTGCTGTAACTGCTTCTTGTGGCTGATGCCATACTGCGCCGCCGCCATTTCCTTTTGGGACTTGGCTTTTTTCTTCGGATTCTCAATTACCGAAAGGCCGTGGGCGCGGCACAGTTCATCGTTCATGCGCCGCAGGATAAAAGCGGAGTTTTTCACGTTCTGGAATTTTGCGTCACAGTTTAGGTTGGTGCTGTTAAATTCAATGTGGGTATGGATGTGGCGCTTATCCGTGTGGGTGGCCACCACAAACTGATGCTGCCCGCCGGTAAATTTCATCGCCAGCTCGCAGCCGATTTTGTGCGCCTCCTCCGGGCTGATTTCATCGGGCTTGAATGACTGGATAATGCGGTACATAATAATGTCGTGCTTTTCTGACTGGCTGCGCCCGGTAAGCTGGGCGTACAGTTTTTTGCTGATTTCAAATTCTTCGGCGGCAGTTTCCGGGCTGCACATATAGGAGGAAACCAGTTCGCCGCCGTCTGTCTTTTCTTCTTTCTGGTCATAGTCGTGGCGTTCTGCCATTGACTGCTGACGGGTGCGGTTTTTCATAATCTTTCGTGGTAAAATGTTGGAAATAGCCAAAGGTTCCTCCTTTCTAAAAAAGGCTATCCATAGCCTAAATAGTAGCATGGGTAGCCTACTTTTGCAAGCCATATTTTGTATGCTTGATAAAAAAGGGGGCAGGATACAGCTATGGATACGATTTCAGCGATTAAGACCCGGATACTCCGTTTATGTGCGGAGCGCAGCATTACCATCAACAAACTGGCTACGATGTCGGCGCTGCCGCCATCCTCCGTCAAAAACATCTTGTATGGCAAGAGTACCGACCCGAAAATTTCAACCATCAAGAAAATATGCGACGGTTTGGATATGACGCTGATAGATTTTTTCGATGCGCCCGAATTTGAAAATTTAGAGCCGGAAATTAAATAGCGTTACCGCGCCCCATCCCGCTGCCGCTGTGCCGTCCGCGCCGCTTTCACGTGGGTGCAGAGAAACTCGTTGTAGTCCTTGCCCTGCTTCGGCGGGTTGGGGTAAACCAGCTTCACCCGCCCGGAAAGTTCCGCGTTGTTCTGGATTTCCTGCGTGAGCCGTTCGATACCTTTCAAGCCGGCCTTGTCGTTGTCCAGGCAAAGGCTGATCTGTGTAACATGGGGGTGGTCGTGAAGAAACTGCATCAGGGCGCGGGGGCCGGTTCCGCCCAGGGATAAATAGTGGCTGTCCCGTGGTTCGCCGCCGGACAGCTTCACCAGCGTGGCGAGGGAGAGCGCGTCAATGGGGCTTTCCGCCACCGCCAGCCGGGGACAGTCCGGGCGGCTGGCGGGCAGGCAGAAGCTGTACCGTTTGTCGCTTCCCTCCACATCCATACGGAAGCCGTCCCGCGTCCCCCGCAGGCTGGCAGCGCGGGCGTTCCCCTGCATATCGCGCCCCACAAAGACGCAGTTCTGATACCGGCGGCTTTCGTATAAAATCCCGGCTTCCATGCACACGCCAAGCAGTTCCGGGTCAATGCCGCGATCCTGCAAATAGCCCACCACGGCGGACGCGCACCGGCTGGCTTCGGGCAGCTTAAACGGCTTTTGCGGCTTCGTGGGTTTTGTGAACGTCTGCTTTACGGGCGGCGGCGCAGAGTACCCGCACAGGGTTTCCACCGCGCCCACAAAGTCCATGCCGCGCACCTTAATCAGATAATCAAGCGCCGTGCGACCGCCGATGCCCCGGCTGTTCCAGCACCATTTCCCGTTGGAGATTTTTAAGCTGTCATGGGTTCTGGTGCAGTATTCGCGGGGGCCGCTTTTTTTCAGTTCCTGCGGCTCATAAGCCTGCAAATAAGAGAGCAAGTCCCATTCCTTTGCTTTTGCAATCTGTTCTTTGGTTACGCCTGCCAAGTAATCACCTCCAGATATAAAAATAAGCGGCGGGAGCAAAAGAAAAATCGCTCCCGCCGCAGTTGTTTACAGTGCTTCAAATTTCTTCAGCAGGTCGTTCACGCCCTGCCAGATTTCAGCGTAGCCCTGCCGCAAGTCCTCCACATCCTGCTCATAGAGGTTGTGGGTGCTGTTGCAGCGGCGGGCGATCTGGTTGACGTTGCTGGAAACGGAGCGCAGCAGCTTTACCAGTTCCAGCACCGCGCCCATGTCAAGCTGCACAATGTAGCCGTCCACCGCCATTTTCCGCAGGTATGCCCGCAGGTTGGAAGTCCCCAGCAGTTCCATTTTGCGGTCAATCGCTGCCTTTTCTTCCGGGGAAACTTTGGTGAACAGCCCCACCGTGCGCCCCTCCTTTGCCCTCACAGCACCGCCTCCTTTCGCGGGGTGCGCTCCATGCCGGACTGTACCGGCGCGGGCGGTTCATAGTTACGGAGTGCCTGACGGATAGAGGGTTTATGGCCAGCCGCCGCAGCGGGCATCGGCACAACCGGCGCGGGTTCTCCGGCGTCCTCCAAATCAGGGCTTTCTTCAACCTCCTGCTCCTGCTCATCCTCCTTTTTGTCCGGCCTGGACAGCTCCCGGTTAAGCTGGTTTAAGCGGGCGGATTTTTCCCGCAGTTCTTCTTCTTTTGGGAATGGCCGGCCGGCTTCTTCTTTGGCGTTTTCCAGTTCGCTTTCCAGTGTGGTAAGCCGCGCCTTTTGCGCGTCCAGCCGTTCCGCCAGACTTTCCAGCGCATTGTTAATGCGGGTGACATTGCCCACCGCATCGTCGGACAGTTCGGCGGAGTAGGTCAGGTTCTGCTTCATGGTGACGCGGAATTTGCTGCCGTCACACCTGAGCTGCATGGGGAAGCCGCGAAACTCGCCTAAATCCACAATCTTTTCCGGGTCGTCCATCAGCATACAGGCTTTAATCACCGCTTCGCCCGCCGCCTTGCGCTCCGTGTAGGTCTGGCCCATGACAGTCATGGAAAAGGCATCGTCCTTGACCGGGTGGGCCTGCACCGTTGGCAAATCCGCCGTCAGCGCTTCGATTAGCAGCTTTGTTTCCGCGATTTTCTGCGGGTAGTATTTCAGCGCCTTGTCCTGCATTTCGTACTGCTGGGAGGTGTGGTTGGCTTTGAGCATTTTCAGCTTGGAAACCTGCACATCCAAATCCATTTTTTCGCGGATGCGGTCGTCACCGGTAGCCAGTGCCTTGACCTCTGCGTAGGAAAGGGCGGTGGCGTCCACATCCTCGGCGGAGCGGGCGGGGCTTTTGGAGGTCATGATCTGGCCGATAAATTTCTGCTTGTTTTCCACCAGCCCCCAGTTGTAAGCGTCGAATGTCCCTTTGGTGACATACTTGAACATTTTCACAGACGCATTCATGTTTCCCTGGCGCAGAGAACGGCCGGCGCGCTGCTCCAAATCAGTCGGTCATTTTTTGCGGACAGTTCAATACATGCCTGTCTGTTTCGCTCCCTGCTCCTGCGTTTGCTCTCGTTTGATTTCTCCCTTTGTATCTTCTTGGCACAAGCAGGACAATACTTCGATATGCCAGAGCGGGGAACATATTCAACACCGCACACCGTACAATTCTTAGGCTTTAACGCTGTCCACCGCTTTGTGGGTGTGATATGTAATTCACCGACAAAGCCGATGAATTTATAATAAATCTTGATTTCCTGTCTTACTGTCCCGTCTGCAAGTTTCTCACGTTCCGAAACAAGTATCTTGTCTATGAGTGCGTTTATGATGGTTGCGTCCAGTTCCTTAATGCCTTGATAGTTGCGGATTAGGGAGAGGAAGTCACGGACACCCTGCGACTTCTCATAGCTGTCGCCTAGCGTTTCCGTTACCTCTTTCAGCCTTGCTTCAATTTCAAGCTGCTCTTTCTGGTATTTCCCCGACATCATTTCAAAATTCCGCTCCGTAATACGCTCCATCACCTTATCTTCATAAAGGGAAGAAAACAGCCTGTCCAGTTCCGCAAGGCGTTTGTTCAGCTTTCTCTGCTCCTTTTCCAGTGCCTTTGCCATGCTCTGGTCTGTTTCCGTAAGCCGCTTTTCAATCGCCCTCACTGCCTTTTCATCATTGACCGCCATCTTCGCAAATCGGTTGATGTCGGCAAGGACAGCGTTGAATAAATCCCTCGCTTCAATGCTGTGTGCGGTACACATAACATTGCCGTATCTGCCATAATTATTGCAGGTGTATTGTACGCAGTCGATGATGTCGGGGCGTTTCCTCCTGTTGGCACTCGCCGCCCGCATTGCATAGCCGCAGTCCGCACACTTGATAACGCCCGAAAAGATATTCTCAAATCCCCCTGCGTTCTGCTCCCGCCTGCGGCTCGTCATAAGCTGCTGTACGGTGTCAAATTCTTCCTGCGTGACTATCCCCTCATGGGTGTCGGGTATCACTTCCCATTCTTCGGGCAGCTTAGAGGGGCGTTTCCTGCTTTTCATGTTAGCGGCAATCCGCTTGTAGCCTGCAAGGTTTCCCGCATATATCGGGCTTCTTAAAATTCCCCTTATGCTGTTCTCGCTCCAAATATAACGGTTCTCCTCGTTATCTTCAAAGTGCCGCTCATAGCCTGTCGCCCCCTGTGTGACCGCATAAGCGGCAGGGCGTAGGATATGCTGTTTGTTGATGTGCTTACGGATTTTGGCGATTCCGTTGCCCGCTAACGCAAGGTCGAATATCTCCCTTACCACATGGGCAACCTTGTCATCTATCAGCAGATGGTTATGGTCGGCAGGGTCTTTGATATAGCCATAAGGGGCTGTCGTTCCCATGAATTTCCCCTGCTGAAATCTCGCACGGTACGCCGATTTTATCTTGACCGACACATCGGCAGAGTACATTTCGTTTAGGATGTTGCGGAAAGGCGTGATGTCCATAGCGGATTTATTGAGCGTGTCCACGCCGTCATTGACCGCTATATACCTCACGTTATGCTCTGGGAAAAACACTTCCAGATACAGTCCGCAGTCAAGGTAGTTCCTCCCCAGACGTGATAAATCTTTCGTAATCACGCAGTTTATCAGCCCGCTTTCAATGTCCTTAATCATGTTCTGGAAACTTGGTCTTTGGAAATTCGTACCAGAGTAACCATCGTCCACATACGTTTTTGCTAAGTGCCATCCCTGCTTTTTCACATAATCCGTGAGGATGGATTTCTGTGTCGCAATGCTCGCACTCTCGTTATCCGTGCCATCGTCCTTTGACAAGCGGCAGTACATGCCGACTTCGTAAACCTTATTCTCCGTTCTTATTCCTGCCATACTGTAAAACCTCCGTATCTGTCCTATCTGTTTTCATGTCCCATTGCGTACATTCTAAGCGGACAGCCCCTCATTGTCGAAGGTGTCACCCTCGGCAATCTTCTTCCGAATATCCTCGGAGATAATCGGGATAAACGCTTCTGTGACTGTCTGTGTGCCGACATATTCACGGCTGATTATCATCTGCACCGGTGCTTTCGGCACGATGCGCTTTCTCTTTTTATCTGCTTTCTTATCCTCGCCCATACTTAAATCTTCCTTTCCAGACAGGGCAGGAGAACGTCTGGAAACGCCCCGCCCTGTCAATCAGATACCATCAATCCCCGCTGTTTACTTCTTTCTGTAATGCTTTAAGGAGTGCCGCCGCTTCATCAGCGTTCAATGTGATACCTTTTCCGCACTTCTCACGGTTCGGGGAAAAGCTGCGTACATCATACTTCGGCTCTTTCCCATTCCATGAAATCAAGTTGATTTCTTTTGTATATCCTCTGTCGCTTGCCGACAATACGGCGATTTCCTTTACAATCTCATATTGGATTTCTTTCATTCCCTGCCCCTTTTCTGTCTTGGCTTTCTGGTTTTTATCCGTCCAGAGTTTCATATTTACTTTCCGAAAAGAGAAGATTAGCGGCTGTCCCTGCCCCGTTTCCTCTGCAATTCACGCTCTAAAAGTTTGATGATGGTGTCCGCCATCTGCTTCGGCGTTGTGCCTTTCGGGAAGTATTTCTTTAACCTTTCCATGCCGATTTTCACGGTTTCTTTCTGATTTCCCTTTTCCTCCGTCATAATTGCAAATATCGTATCCATATCAAGCCGCCCGCTCTGGCTTAGGCTTTTCATCCGCTGTGCCTGTGAGAGTGAGGGCGTTGCTTCTTCGCTCTCCATCGTGGCAAAGAGGTTTTCCTGCTCGTCTTTCTTCAAAAAGGACAGTTCCACCGCAGGCGTGAGGGCGATTTTCCCCTCGTCCACCATCCGCAAAATCGGCGGTATCAGTTCCGTCAAACGGATAAATCTTTGCACAGTCATCCTGCCTACGCCGAAACCCTGCGCCACCTTGTCGTCTGTCCGCAACTTCGTCACAACTTGTGACGAGGTTAAATCCGTGCGGAAACCCTGCCGCTTCATGGCTTCGGATTTCATCTTGTAGGCAAACGCCCGCTCCGATGGCAGGATATTCTCACGCTGTAAATTACTGTCTACAAGGGTGATGATGGCTCGGTCACGGTCTAAGGGCAGGACAAAAGCGGGGATTGTGTTTATTCCTGCAAGTTCAGACGCACGGACACGCCGCTGTCCTGCAATTACTTCATAGCCGTTCCCGTCCTCTTTCGGGCGTGTGATTATCGGCGTGACAATGCCAAATTCCTTGATGCTTTCCGCTAACTCTGACAGCGTTTCATCCTCTGCCACATGAAACGGATTGTCGGGAAATGGGTACAAATCTTTGGTCTTTAACACCTTAAAATCCTGTTTCTTCATTCACTTTTTACCTTTCTCTTGATTTATTTCTTCCTGTTTTCTGCAATTCTTCTAATACGCCTGGCGGGATTTTCTTTAATAGCCGCCCCATCTGCTCATTGGTTCTCTGCAACTCAAATATCTTCTGATTCGCTTTCTGCACCTTTAACTCCTGCTCGTACTTTTCATCACGCATACGCCCCGCATAATCCGATTCCTGCCCGATTTGCTCCTTTAGTCTGTCGATATAGGCACTCTGCTTACTGATTTCCTTAGAGAATTTCTCCACGTCTGGGAGCCACGCCGCAATCAGTTCCAGAGCCTTGTCACGCTTCTTCCCTGCGTTAAAGGCGTTGATGTCGGAGAGGGCAGACACGATTTCTTCATACTGTTTATCAAGCCTGCCGCCTAATTTATAGAGCCATGTGGGGACGTGTTTCCGCTTGGTTTCCATTGAGGACTGCCCCCGTTCAAGCTGATTCCACCGTGAGGACATCCGCTCATGGTAGGCGGTCTGCCACTCGGATAATGATTTCTGGTTGCCTAAAATGGTTTTCGCTGACAGCTTGTTGTCTGGCGTAATCGGCACAAAACAGAGGTGCATATGCGGCGTCCTCTCGTCCATGTGGACGACTGCGGAGAGGATATTTTTCTCCCCGACACGTTCCGAAATGAAATCCAGAGCCATCGTAAAATACGCTTTCTGTTCCTCTGGCGGCAGGCTGTTCATAAATTCTGGCGAAGCCGTGATAAGCGTTTCCACCATCATCACGCTGTCTTTCCTTGTCCTGCACCCCGCTTCGGCTACCTTTCGGTTAATCTCTTTCTTGTAGGTGTAGCGTGGCGGTTTTACAAGGTGATAGTTATTTTTAGAGCGTTCCATGTCGATATCTGGATTGCTTTTGTAGGCTTCTTTCTTCCGTTCGTTGTGGCGTTCACAAGCCGCAACGCCGCCCGCTTTGCGTTTCTGGAAACGCAGGATTGCATAGGGCATAATCCATCATCTTCCTTTCTTCGGCGGGTAAACTGCCCTTTGGGTGACAGCGGTGACGGCGGTGACAGCAGTTTTGGGATACCCCCTCACAAGAGCCGTCACCGTCATGCCGCCATTCTTTTATCCGAAGCCGCACGGCGCAGGATAGCAGGGCGTAAGACCTGCCATAAGGGAGTCCAGAGGGAACGTCTGGCACACGACTTTGCAGGGCAAAGTGTAGTGTGTTACACCCTGTAAACGCAGTCGGAAAAATCAGATGGATTTTTCTGACCGCAGGGGTGGTTTTACACGCCGAAAAGGGCGGGTGAATCCCACGCCTGCATTTTGCGTTTGCGGGGTGTTCTCCCGTAGGGATGACAGCGGCGGGGTATCCTAAAATCACTGTCACCGCCGTCACCGCTGTCACCCGCAGGGCAGAGCCGCCAACTTTACATGGCTTTAACCGTCAATGACAGTAACAAGGGGTATCCCAATATCGCTGTCACCACCGTCACCGCTGTCACCCGCCCTCCTTGCAAGGGCAATCTGCCTGCCGTCTTTCCTGCGGCTGTACTGGTAGCAGATACGGTTCTCGCTTAAAAATGTGGTGCGGTATTCATTCAGCCATTTCGTAATCACCGTGGGTATGGTTTCCGTTTCCCCCATAGCGGCTAACAGTTCCGTTGCCGTGCCTGCCCATTCTTCCTTATCCCTCATAAAATCCACCAGCCGAAAAAGGACGTCTGGTATCGTTTCTTTCGCAAGCTGCTCCTGTGTTTTTCTCTCCACAAGTTCCCAACTGCAATCACGGAAACGCAGCGTGTATTCCTGATAGGGCGTGTCCCTGCCTGTCACATACAGCTTGGCAGTGTCGGATGCCCGTTTCTCCTTTTCCAGAACAAAGGTAGCGTCCGCACTCCCCGTTAAGCCTGTCGTCCCAGACACCTTGTTGAACACGTCGCTGTCATTCTGCTTTCGGATGTGGTGTACGACAATGACCGCCAGAGAGTGCCTGTCGGCAAAATCTTTGATTAGGGAGATGTCCCCATAGTCGCTTGCATAGGCATTGTCTTTAGATGCGGTTCGGACTTTCTGCAAGGTATCAATCACAATGAGCCTGCTGTCTGGATGGTCTTTCAGATAATCCTCCAACTGCACGATAAGACCGTCTGACAGCTTGCAGCTTGCCACGGCAAAATGAAGCCGCCCGCTCGCTTCGTCCGTCAAGCGGAACAGCCTGTCCTGTATGCGGCAGAACGTGTCCTCAAGGCAGAGGTAAAGCACATCGCCCTCCATTGTCGGCATATCCCACAAGGGAAGTCCCTGCGACACGCATAGGCATAGTTTCAGCATGAGCCAGCTCTTGCCTATCTTCTGTGAGCCGCAGAACAGCGACAAGCCTGTCGGGATAAGGCTGTCCACCACAAAGGACGGCTTCTCAAGCGGCTCATAAAGGAGCGTTTCGGCGTTGACTGTCTGTAACTTCTGCATGGCTTTCCTCCTTTCGGGCGGTGTCTTTGTTTTCATTGCACATAGGCGTTGACCTCCTTAAAAAAGATTTACTCCCACGAAAAAAGTGAGAGTATGTAATGCCGCCAATCCCACACAAATAAAAAACAGATTTCTTTTTCGGGCGGTGTCGGTCACGGTTGGAGATACTTCCTCATTTCCGCCTTTACTTTCTCCTTTGCAATCGCAACAGATTTCTGTACTGCGGAAGCGGTGCAATGCTCCATAGCGGCGATTTGGTAAAAATTGATCTCATACTCGTAGTAGAGCAGGAAACGCCGCCTTTGTATCTCTGGCAGTCCGTCAACCGCCTTACAGAGCGTTTCATTCCGTTCTTCTTCAATCATGCGTTCATCAAGGCTCTTAGGCACACGCAACGCCCGTCTGTAAAGGGTTTCGTCCCATACCTCGTTAAACTCCCTGTGCCGCTCGTCCCATTGGAGAAGATTCCTGTTCCTGCGCTCCATCTGCCGAAACTCCATAAAGAACTGTTCCGACACTTCCAACTCGTGGGATTTGCCCTGCCCGTCCTTAAAGCTGATAAAATACCTTGTGCCGCTTTCCGTGGATTCCTCCCGAAGCGTGTATGCCTTAACCCTGTATGCCATCCCTCTGTCCTCCTGCCAAAAAATAAGCGGGGAGATTCCACTCCCCACCCAGTAGCCCGCAGGATAATGGGATGTATTAGACGCTTACAAAATTTTCCGCAGCTTCTTCCGCAGATGGTCTAACCTCGCATAGATGGCACCAGTCGTCAAATGCACAAGTGGGGCAATCTCCTTTGTTGAATACCCCTGCATTTTCAGCAGGACGATTTTCAAGGTACGCCCGTCTACTGCCACTAACACTTGATAAAGATTTTCGCTCTCAATCTCGTCCAGTAACTCCGCAACCGTACCCACTTCCGTCTGCCGCTCCCTGTCTGCCATATCCTCAAGGTATTCCGCAACGTCATTCGTCCATCGGTAAAACCGCCTGTTGGAATTGAAGTCTGCCCTGTCCGCTATTCGTATCTGCTCAATGGTCGCTTCATCAACGCCGCACTCACGCAGCAGCTTTTCCTCCGCTTCTTTCCAGATACGCCATTTCCTGTCCTCCCGTCCGTGGTTGTATGCCATTCTTATTTCCTCCAATCAGAATTGATTGAGAGGGCAGAGAAAAGCCCCCTCATTTTCCAAAAGGAAAAAACAAGGGGGCTGAACGCCTTAAATTTTAACTTTCTATTATCTTTCTTAGCTTTATTAGGATTCTGGCTTTGCGTTTGTTCACAACGCTCTGGGTTATGCCTAACCTTAAACCTACTTCCCGCTCGGAAAGTCCGTCAAAAAAGATTGCCTGTATCAACTCCTGTTCATTATCCGACAGCAAAGGCAGGGCGGCTTTCAGCCTGTCCACCATAACCGCATTGACAACGGTTTCCGCAATGTCCGCCGCTTCATCAGCGATAAAGTCCAGAGGATTCCCCTCGCTGTCCGTAAATCCATCCAGAGAAAGCAGACTGTTCTTCGTATCTAATTTTTGCAGATAACGCCACCGTTCCTTATCTCGGTAGAAGTCTGTGTATTGCTCCCTCACGACTTCAAGCAGACAGCCTTGAATGGGGATAAACAGCTTGTCCATGTAGGTCTGGTCGGCTTGCCTGCGGCGGCAGAAGTCCGTGTAAGATAATTCCACATAGCCGCCACTTTCTTTGATATATACTTTTCTCGGTGCGTATTTCACCGCTAATACCTCCCATCTGAATTTTTGAAATGTAAAAAATTCAGATGGAGAGGCGGAGAACGACACCGCATATCAGAAACAGCCCTGCGGCGTATTCCGATAAAAAACGACAAAAGAAAAACCGCAAGGGCTCTGTGACCTCTACGGTTATGGGAAATACAAATTCTGTTGTATGGAGATTGTACTTCTACTCTCAAGGTGAGAAGTACCGCTGCACTGGCAGAAATTTTTTTAACTGGTTTCCTGCCGTTCTCTGATATGCTATGTATTGATAAATTTTACTTCGTATGAGCAGATGAATAACCGCCCGAAAAAAGAACATAAAAAAATCCCTCCAAATTTAAAAACAAATTCAGAGGGTAATTTAGGGTATAACAAAATAACCCACCCGAATATCGTTTTTTTTATTTGGTGAGTTTGTTCTTTCAAATACGAAACAAAAAGAGCCGATGATTCGTGAATTGTTCCACAATTTCATCGGCTCTGCGTCTTAAGCGTCTGGCTCTTTGATGACAGTTATCTTCAAGTTGTCAACTTTAATCAATCTTTCTTGTCTGCATTTTGGACAATAAAGGGGATAATTCTCCAAAACAGTGTCCTTCCTAATTTTATTACGGGTTTTGCTCCCACAAACAGGACACAATATCCATTCGCATTTCATCATAATTAGTCTCTAATCCTTTCAAATCTCATTTTATACGACTTTTGCAAGCTGTTAAGCTAACTTGTGGAACATATGCCGAACCTTATCTATACGGCTATTCGGGCGGCGGGGTTGGCAAATAAATTTACCAATAGCTGGCTGGTATCCTTTTAACTCTGTCAAGCAGACTCCCTGCCCATTTGTGAAATAAGTTAAATCGTTCCTGTATTCTTGAATACATCTGGCAGGGATTTCTCCTTTCAGAATGACCTCGTCATTCTTTATCTGAGTACTTACAATATCTGCACTATACCTTGGAGCATCATGATACGCCCGTGAGAGATATTCCTGCGGTGCATAAATTTCAAAGTGGAGATATGGCTCTAATAGTTCTGTCCCTGCTTTTTTTAAAGCCTGCTCCAATACGATAGGGGAAAGCAGCCGAAAGTCTGCGGGGGTACTTACAGGACTATAATACAATCCATATTCAAAACAGATTTTACAGTCTGTCACTTTCCATCCATACAGCCCCTGCTCGCAGCCATAAAGAACCCCCTCCATAACCGCATTTTGGAACGATTGGTTTAAATATCCAAGTGAAACTCTGCTTTCATACTGCACTCCGCTTCCAATAGGGAGCGGCTCTATAGACAACCCGACAGAAGCCCAGAAAGGATTTGGCGGGACTTCTATGTGGATGGTATATTCTGCTTTTCTAAGCGGTCTTTCCATATATATAACAGTAGGCTCTTTTATTTCTGCCTCCACATGATATTTTTCCTCAAGGATGGCACAAATGACTTCCATCTGCACATTCCCCAAAAAAGAAAGTATAATCTCATGCGTTGTAGTATCCACATAATATTTTAAAAGAGGGTCGCCATCTGAAATTTCTGTAAGTGCCCCAAGCAATATTTCCCGCTGTTCAGATTTCTTTACTGCAATCGTTGTTTGGAGCATAGGGAGAGGATTTTCAATAAATTTTCTCTGCGGCAACAGCATTTCGTTCCCCAAAATACTGTTTAGCTGCAAAACATCATTTGGTAAAATTACAATATCACCAGAGCAGGCTGTATCGGATGAATATAATTCACCGTTTGTCGGAACACACATCTCTGTGATTTTTATTTTCTCTTTTTCAGATATTCTAATAACATCCCTCAAATGCAATGTTCCGCTATATATACGCACATAAACAAAACGCCGCCTTTTCTCTGAATATTCAATCTTAAAAACCTGCCCGCATAGTTCAGATTGACCTTCAGGCGTTGATGAATAAAATTTACTGGCAATCACTTCTATAAGCTGCCGAATCCCCAGATTGTTTTTAGCGCTTCCGTGATAAACGGGAAATAACGTTCCGTTTTGGAATCTCCTGTTTTCTTCCTGTTCCAGTTCTGACATTTTAAACGGTTTCCCTGACATATATTTCTCTAATAGTTCATCGTTTCCCATAATTACCGCATCCCACTGTTCCATATCGTCATTGTCCGTTACATTTATATGGGGATGCTGCCCAACCTTTTGCTTCACTATAATTTCCGAAGAAAGCTTTGCTTTCATCTCTCGATATACCATTGGCAAATCAATCCCCTCTTGGTCAATTTTATTGATGAAAAAAATTGTTGGAATCTTCATTGTCTGTAGTGCATGAAACAGTATACGGGTCTGTGCCTGTATGCCATCCTTTGCAGAAACTAATAATACTGCTCCGTCTAATACGGATAAAGAACGGTATACTTCCGCCAAAAAATCCATATGGCCTGGCGTATCTATAATGTTGACTTTTACATCCTCCCACTGAAAAGATGTCACTGCTGTCTGGATAGTGATTCCCCTTTGACGCTCCAAATTCATTGTATCTGTCCTTGTTGTGCCTTCATCTACGCTCCCTAGTTCTGCAATTGCACCACTGGTATACAATAAACTTTCCGTTAATGTTGTCTTTCCTGCGTCAACGTGAGCCAGAATGCCTAAGTTAATTATTTTCATGTGATTTTCCTCCTATCAACACCCAAAAAAGGGCATAAAAATACCCAGTGATAAATACTCCTATCACTGGGTAAATAACTCCAATAGCCCCAAAACACTTATATGTTTTCGGGCATATAAAATTACATGATAAAAGTATTCTTAAACTGGGTACAAAAAACTAAGCCCCATATTAAAAATGAAACGGGACTGCTACTTTTTGTTCCCACTATCAAATTGACAGTTTATTTAAGAATACCTTGCCGCATATTTATTAACTCCTTGTATAATACTGAATCTAATTATATTCCTTAACCCTTTATTTGTCAAGCTGACAAACTAAAGCAGAAAAAGCGGCAGGATTTCCCCCTGCCACTAATCATCTGTTTATGCAAAAATAATTTCCTTTTCTACAATCTCTTTCGCGCAAGCCCTTATGTTATTGAGGCATCCTGTCCATTCTAAGGCGTTTTCTGCCTTTAGCTGTTCCGTTATGCCCTGTGCCTGTTTCATACCCTCTATGAGCCTTTCAAAGCGTTCCTGTGCCTGTCTGTCAATGTCGGCAAGGTAAGCGTTAAGTCTGCCGCTTGTAAGAAGATTGGTGTATGTAACTTTACAGTGATGCTTCAGATAATCCAAATGCCGCTGTCCCCAGATGCCTATCGGCTGTTCTTCTTCGGCGGGTACAGTTAAGCACGGTATTAAATAATCGCCTTGCCTTTCGTATTTGCCGCCCATTTCCTCAAAAATTGTCTTTGCCATTGTCTGTTACCTCCACATTCTTTTTTATTTTGAATGTCCGCAAAATCCGTCCTACATCGGCAGGACGCCAGGGGCAATCGAGATCGTGGGACGCGACAATGCGGTTCTGCACATTCGTGCCTGCGCCCATTTTTGCCGTGGAGCCGATTAAAACACGCACCTGCCCCCGCCGCACCTTGGCGAACAGTTCCGCCTTTTGGGTTTCCGTGTTGGCGTCATGGATAAAAGCGATTTCTGCTTCGGGGATGCCCTTGGCAATCAGCTTTTCCTTGATGTCGTCATAGACGTTGAATGAGCCGTCGCCTTTTGGTGTGCTGAGGTCGCAAAACACTAACTGTGTCCCTGAAATCTCCGTGCTGGCCTGCCATTCCTGCACGATATTTTTCACGCAGGCGTTGACCTTGCTGTCCGGGTCGTCGGGTAAAAGCGGGTTTTGCAGCCGCTGATCCAGCGCCAGCTTGCGCCCGTCCGAAGTGATGCGCAACATATTGTCGATATGGGGGTCAACCTGGCCTCCGCGCACACTTTCCGCACGCTCGCCAAGTTCCTCCACCATTTCTTTCTGGAACCCGCTGGGTTCCGTGGTGACGGTGATATATTCTGCTTTTGGCACGGGGAGGTTGAGCATATCGGCGGTCTGGATGTCGGCGGCTTCTTTCCAGATAGAAATCAGTTCCGGCAGGTTGTAAAACTTCGCAAACCGGGTCTTGGAGCGGAAGCCGCTGCCCTCCGGCTTTAATTCCATCGCCGTGACCTTTTCGCCAAAGTCCGCCGCCCATGCGTCAAAGTGGCGGTGTCCGTTCTGCTCCAACGTGTCAAACTGGAGGTAGCGCATCATGGTATATAATTCTACCATTGAATTGCTGACCGGGGTTCCGGTGGCGAACACGATGCCGCGCCCGCCGGTGATTTCGTCCATGTAGCGGCATTTGGCAAACATATCGCTGGATTTCTGCGCGTCTGTCTGTGCAATCCCCGCCACGTTCCGCATTTTTGTGTGTAAAAAGAGGTTCTTAAACCCGTGAGCTTCGTCCACAAACAAACGGTCAACGCCCAATTCCTCAAAGGTCACAACGCTGTCTTTCTTCT
Organism: Anaerotruncus sp. 1XD42-93; assembly: GCF_009917605.1. Taxonomy (NCBI): domain Bacteria; kingdom Bacillati; phylum Bacillota; class Clostridia; order Eubacteriales; family Oscillospiraceae; genus Anaerotruncus; species Anaerotruncus sp. 1XD42-93. The sequence continues at coordinate 19,957 of NZ_QZEG01000049.1, forward strand.
TGCCGTCCGCCAGCTTTTGCAGCTTGGCTTCCAGGTTTTTCTTGGTTTTCTCCATCTGCTTGATGGTGTAGCGCTCGCCGTCCTCGGCTTTTGCTTCGGCAATGGCGGTGACGATTTCATCAATCTGCCCCTCAATGACGGCTTTCTGCCGTTCCGGGGAGAGGGGGATTTTCTCAAACTGCGAGTGTCCGATAATCACCGCGTCATAGTCGCCGGTGGCGATACGGGCGCAGAATTTCTTGCGGCGGGCAGGCTCAAAGTCCCGTTTCGTGGCAACCAGCACCTTTGCGCCGGGGTAAAGGCGCAAAAAATCGCCGCCCCATTGTTCCGTTAAGTGGTT